>JAHJTI010000023.1 GCA_018829945.1 Pseudomonadota bacterium
ACAAACAACGAACCGGGCCCGGCCAGCCTGGAATCGGCTGTAATGCTGCGTATCGCTTTGTCCTGCAGCATCTCCGGGTTCACGATCTCCATCTCCTCGGTCAAAGTCTTTAGGGATACTGCCTCAAGGCTTTTGGTTTTTCCCATATCCCAGGTACCCGACTATCCTTATTGCATCGCTTTCAGATGCAACACACATTGCTCAACGCCGCGCAAGGCTGAGCCGGCAAGAGGATACTGACTTGCCACCTGCCCCGAGCCGACAATCTGCAATCTCACCCCATATTGCTGCAGAACCTGCATCGCCTTTCTCCCGCTCAACCCCTGCACATCCGGCATGAAAAGTCCCTGCGGACCTTGTGCAAGAGTGACGGGGAGGGTGGTTTTGGCTTGAATCATTTCCATTTTTTTGTAATAGCCGACTTCACGCACAGCCAGTTCCTTAGCAGTGGGCGGTCTCATCTTGTTCTGTAATGCGGCCCTGGCCTGCGGCATCATCTCTTCGGCAATCTCTCTTACCGGCGACTTGGCAAAAGGATCGATATGCGCACCCTCAAGCACAACAATCATGGCTATTTCCGGCCGCTCCAGCGGAGCCATGCCCAAAAGGATGGTCTCCATTGCCGGCGCCGGGGTCGCAACTACCTTTTCAGCGCCATCCGCCGCAGGAAGCGTTCCGATTTCACCTTCACTTTTTATCTGGCTCGCCTGACCACTGCTTTTTTGCAGCATCGATTCGATAACGAAATTTGCCCGGCCGCCCCCGGCAGCTTTTTTCATTTCGCTGCGCATGCCCATGCTTACTTCCGGCCGCACGACAAACTCGCCTATGCCCTGCCGGACCGGCACATCCCACACCTGATCATCCTGCCAGACAGCGCGAAGCACATGGGGAGTCATCACCGTGCCTCCGTTGATCAGCCTGCAAAATGCCGACAGCAGAGCCATGGGGGTTGTCGTCGGAGCAGCATCTTTATCAACAGGCATCGCTGCAGCCTTTGCCGACTCAGGTGAATTCCCCGCCTGAATCACCTCGGGAGTTTTATTTGCAAGAGCGACAATATTCAGATCCTTTAAGGCAAACAGCGCCTCCGGCAAATCCACCTCACCTTTAACGGTCAAGCCGATTTTGTCAGCAAACGCATTGAAATCATCACGGCCCGCAACGGTCCGCCCAAAGCCGACTCCCTCCAGGGAAATATACTTGCCGTCCTGCACCGGATTCCAGTGACCTCTCGGAATGGCTTCCTGTTCCAAAGCCGGATCGCCTTCAGCCACTCCGCCTTTTGCCTGGGCAATGCTGCTGTCCATGACCGCTGCCGCTTGAAACAGACGATCCATCGCCCCGAGGTCAAGAATATCTTCAATGGCCCGGTTTCTTCGCGCCTCCGCGCTGAATTCCCAGTATCGGTTCGGGTCATAATCCGGCAGACTGGCCAAACCTATGATCTCACCTGTGTCCGGGGCCATGAGCACTGCCACCCCTGCTTTTGCCCGGGTGTTTTCAACAAGACTTTTCAGTTTTTGCTCCAGAATATTCTGCAGGTGAATATCAAGGGTCAGAATCAGGCTGGCGCTGTCGCTTCCCTCGGCTATTTTTTTGCTCACCCCGGCAGCCGCGAGTCTTTGGTCATACACTCCGCCGCCCCGCAGAACACTGTCGTAATAAAATTCGACCCCGGCCAGCCCTTGCTCATCCTTCAAAAAACCTATCACATGGGCGCCGAGCTGATTTCCCGGATAAAATCTCTGCACCTGGTTGATGCGGTACACCCCTTTCAGATTGAGGTCAGCGATCTTCACGGCTTTCTCTCGCGAAAGGTCCCTGCCGAGCCAGGCGAAACTTCTCTCTCCCTTCAAGGCCGAAAGAACATTTTTTTCATCCAGTTCGAGGATTTTTGCGACCTCACGGGAAACCTCCTCGGGCGCTTCAAGCTCCAATGGCCTTGCATACAGTGAACTCCGTTGGAAGCTCACCGCCAGTTCCATGAAGTTCCGGTCATAAATGTTTCTCCGGCCTCCGCTTGTTACCGCGGTTACCTGTTCTTCTTTTTGCCCGTCGCCCTGTGCTTGCTGATCGCTGTCTCCGAAAAACTGACTTTTTATGGCCACCACCGCAAACACCACTGCCAACAACAAAAAAAACCCGCCCACGATGGCTGGGCGTCGGTCTCTTCCCTCAAGGGCCCGCTTTTTCATGCCGGACCCTATGGTCTTCTCATCTGCTTTTCAGTGGGCGGGAACAATCCCAGCCCCCCGGCGGCAGCTTCGATTTTTTCCTGTTGCAGCATCGCATCTTTTTCCGCGGAAAGCGCCACATTGGCAGTGCTCAGTTCCGTTCTCTCCTGTTTCCCCTTATCAAGCTTGCCAAGCCCATCCCGCAGGGCAACACCAAACCAGAGACTGCTTGCGACCCCCAGCAGCATGGCGACAACCGTGACCACGCCGATAACCCTGAAAAAACGCTCCCGATCGGACCCGCCTCCCCGTTTGCCGGAAACTCTTTGCCTGTTGCCAACCAGGCTGGAGTATTTTTTTGCGTAATCCCGCATCTCAGGTTTTTCCTCTTGCCGCAACACGCAACTTGGCGCTTCGGGCTCTGGGGTTTCGCAAACATTCGGCACGGCCGGGGATGATCGGCTTAGAGGTGATTACGTCAAGCAGGGGGTTTTCCCGGAAAGCCTGTTTCACCAGGCGATCTTCCAGGGAATGGAAGGAGATGACACAGAATCTGGCACCAGGGGCAAGCAGACCGGCTCCATCGGCGAGAATTTGCTCAAGGCTGTCGAGTTCGCGATTCACGGCGATACGCAACGCTTGAAAAACTTTGGTGGCCACATGGATCTTCTTAGGATGAAACCTTTTGGGAATGGCCTGATCCACCACATCGACAAGCTGATCGGTGGTAACAATCTGCTGTTTCCGCCGCTGTTCTACAATCCGCTCGGCAATCCTTCTCGCCTGGCGTTCTTCGCCGTAATAGAAAAAAATATCGGCCAACTCTTCTTCTGTGGCTTCGTTGACAAGCTGTGCTGCCGTGGTTGCCTGACGCTGGTCCATCCGCATATCCAGGGGCTCGCTGCCTTTAAAACTGAAACCCCGGCCACTTGCATCCAGCTGCAACGAAGAAAGACCCAGATCGAGCAGCAGGCCGTCAATTGTGCCAATGCCAAGCTCCATCAGGGTCTCCTTTATCGAGGTGAAATTCTCATGCACATAACGGACACGGCCTTCAAACCGAGCCAGCCGTTCCTGCGCCAGGGTCAGAGCCGCAGCATCCCAGTCAAAGCCAACAACCTGACCGGTCGGGCCGCAGGTCTCAAGAATCTTTTCTGTATGTCCTCCAAGCCCCAGGTTGCCGTCAACATATAAGCCCCCATCCACCGGGTCCAGACACGTGACCACTTCCTCGAGCATGACCGGGAGATGAGTTGACTGCATACCGTATCAGAACAGCCCCATTTCCAGGAGAACCTGCTCGAAATTCTGAAAGTTCTCGCCGGTCGGTTTATTTTCCGCCTCCCAGATTTCCTTGTCCCATATTTCAAAATACGTAATCATACCGTTCGCTACGACTTCCTTCTTGATGCTGCAATCTTCCCGCAAGGTTGCAGGAAGCAGAATTCTTCCCTGCTTGTCCAGGCCGCATTCCTCGGCGCCACCGATCATGTAACGGATCAACTTGACTGTCTCTGGCCTTTTCTGGCCCTGCGCCAACAGGGTCATCTCGAGTTCTTCCCAATGGGGGATCGGATATGCCCGGATGCAGTTATGCCAGGGAGTAACCATGAGCCGCTCATCGCCCTGACTACGCAGGGACTCGCGGAACCGGGTCGCAATATTCAATCTGCCTTTCGCATCGAGAGCATGCTCTGAGCGACCGCGAAAATGACAGACTGGATTTTTTACACTCCCTTCAACCACACGCAGCTCCTTATTTCCCCCCGATTACCCACTTTGCACCACCTTATGTTCCCTTATAGTGATAATGGCTGGTCAGTGTCAAGAAAAAAACATGATAAATCACTTATCACGCCCCATCCCCATGGCACCATAAAACACTACATATTGTTGCATTTAATAATTAACAACACCTCATAGGGTATCATTTGGAGAAATAACCCAATCTCGTCCGGTCAAATATTTTTTTGTGGTGCAAGGTGGGGTAAAATTTCGCCACACGAGAAATTTAAGCAAAAAAGAAACAAATCCTCTCCTGTGATTGCCATAGCACGCCCCATCTCTTTATCTTGCTGATTTTTTGGTTTTTCCTTGCCTTTCCCTGGACTTTCATTTAAGGTGCCTCTTTTTTTCCCACCCGGGAACAAACCCTTCTTCATGGGAAGTCATAAAGTTATGGATCAAAGCATAATCAGAAACGTCGCCATCATTGCCCACGTTGACCACGGAAAAACTACCCTGGTCGACCAACTTTTCCAGCAAAGCGGCATGTTCCGGGAAAACCAGGAAGTCGCTGAACGCCTCATGGATTCCATGGACCTGGAAAAGGAACGCGGCATTACCATCACCGCTAAAAATGGCTCATACTGCTTTAAGGATTACTGGATCAATATCATCGACACCCCTGGACATGCCGATTTCGGTGGCCAGGTTGAACGGGTCCTGCGGATGGCCGATGGCTGCCTCCTTTTGGTGGACGCCCAGGAAGGCCCCATGCCCCAGACGTATTTTGTTTTGAAAAAAGCGCTGGCCGCAGGGCTGCGCATCAT
>JAHJTI010000258.1 GCA_018829945.1 Pseudomonadota bacterium
AGGGGATATCAAGCTACTGGCCGTGACCGTGCTCACCAGTTTTGGAGAAGAAGACCTGCGGGCCATGGGCATGACCCAGTCCATTGAGGATCTGGTCTATTTCCGGGCAAAGCGGGCGTTGGAGCTGGGCTGCGACGGAGTGGTCTCCTCCGGCCTTGAGGCTGCCCGGCTGCGTGGCGGGCTTGGCGAGAAATTGCTCCTGGTCACCCCGGGAATCCGACCCGGGGCCAATGTGCTCGACACCGCCGACGACCAGACCCGGATAATGACCGCCGGGCGCGCCATCACAAGCGGCGCGGATCAGGTGGTTGTTGGTCGGCCAATTTCCAAGGCAGCCGATCCCATCGCTATCATTGAGGCCATGCAGCAGGAGATTGGTCAGGCAATCCAGTAAGACAAGAATTTGTAGCGGTCTTTGTTTTCAGAATCTCTCTCCTCCCGTCACTTTTCTGTAAAGAGAACCGCGCTTTTTTGTAAGTGAAAAAGCGCTGCTTTCTCCCGCAATCCGCCATCGGAAAAGCCTCCCTGGCAATTCTCTCCCCTCCTGTTTACATCCTGATTAAGAAGACCTATACTTAATAAATGGAGCCAGAATAATCGATCACCAGGAGGAAAAGCCATGCATAGCAAAGAAGAACTGTGTGAGAAGATCAAAGCGGTTTTCCCGGAAATAGGTGCCTGCGGCATCAACCTCAAAGTTGAGTATGACGAGAAGAACAAGGCCTGGGCTGTTGATCTCAAGAAGGACCAGCACGAACTCAAGACCTTTCTGGAGGATTCCGAAGCACAGCAGTGCATGGACGGCAAGCAATGCGTCTCGCTGGGGCTGCAGATCGGTCAGCTCAGGAAGAATATTGAACAATTGTAACCGGCGGCGGCACTTCTGGTGCGGACTGTCGCAAGAAGGTGCTTATCCATTAATCACATGAGGAGGGACAACCATGGCGGAAAAAATCCAATGGCGAACGGAAATGGACGATGCCCTGTGTCAGGGCCAGAAAGCAGGCAAGCCGATTCTGCTCGATTTTTTTAACCCCAATTGAATTGGCTGCCAACAGATGGATACAGTTACGTATCCCGAAAGCAAGGTAATCCGCTTCATCGAAGAAAATTTCATCCCGCTCCGTCTCCTCTCCGACAGCAAGCCCCACTCGGAGAAGTTCAACATCAAGTGGACGCCCACCTTGATAACCTTGAGCCCTGAAGCCCAGGAGCATCACCGGACCGTGGGTTTTTTCGGCCCGGAAGAGCTCATTCCGTCACTCCTGCTGGGACTTGGTAAATATCATTATGAAAATGACAGGTTTGATGAGGCGCTGGTTCGCCTTGAACAACTGGTTGACGGCTATGGCAAAAGCGGCAGCGCGCCGGAGGCAATTTTTCTGGTCGGCGTTTGCAGTTACAAGCGGTCGCATGATGCCAAGCCGTTGAAGGCAGCTTATGAAAAGCTGAGCGCTGCTTATCCTGACAATGAATGGACCAAGCGCGCGTATCCCTATCGGCTTCTCTGATACATGGCGCAACGGAAAGGCCGGGCTGCCGCGATGGCTCCCGGCTGATCCGTGTGTCCGATCATTCACGTAAATAATTTCCTGTCGCCGGGGGGGAGGATCAGGAAAGACTTATGAACGAAAACAACTACGACTGTATCATTATCGGCGCCGGCCCTGGCGGCTTGCAGGCCGCCATCCATCTTGCCCGGTATAACCGCAAGGTCGTTCTTTTCGATCAGGGCGGCGGGCGCACCCGTCATGCCCTGCACATTGAAAATTATCTCGGCCTTGAAGTCACCTCCGGTAAAGAGCTCGTCGATACCGGCATCAAACAGATCAAATCATTCGGCGCTGAATTCAAACGGGAGCATGTTTCCGCGGTGCAGTCCGGGGATGGCTTCACTGTTATCACAGACAAAGGTCAGTACCAGGCGCCGTATGTTATCGTCTCGGCAGGAGCTGTGGAAAATCCTCCGAAGATCAGGGGGATGAATAAATTTTTCAGCCGGACGATTTTTACCTGTGTTGACTGCGACGGGTATCACACCACCGGCAAAAAGCTCGTCATCCTCGGCGATTCCCTCGACGCCATGCGCCTCGCTTTTGCCATGAAGCAGATGTTCACCCCGGATATAACGCTCATACTCCCGGACGGACTCATGCCCGATGATCATGCCGAATTGCTGGCCGAAGACGGCATCGCCTTTCTCGTCGGTGTTCCGGAGGAGTTTCTCGGCGATAAGGCCTTGACCGGGGTGAAGCTGGCAGGCGGGCAGGAGGTTGCCTGCGAGATGGTCATGCTCAGCTATGATTATA
>JAHJTI010000259.1 GCA_018829945.1 Pseudomonadota bacterium
ACAACTCGGAAATTGATTCAAACTGGTGCTTCGACAGGCTCAGCACGAACGGAAGTCAATATATCAAGACACCTTCCGTTCGGCCTGAGCCTGTCGAAGGGCAGTTGTTATGAGTCCATTAAAAATGGTAGTTTTATTCAAACATTTTAGACCATTTGAGACAAGAAAAACCCATAAACTAGGGCCATTCGTAAGTATCCCTAATTTTTTTTCAGCTAGTTGCTCTGTTGTCTGACTGAAAGAAAAATTGGGAGTGAGGCTCCCAATAGTTTCCCTTTCTTAAAAAGGCTTATACAACGCAAAAAATGCAGCCAGCAAACCAAATAGAATGGCGGCTCCCCCCAACCAGGGCAGCTTCTCCTTTGCGCCATATAGATACATTGGCCATACTGCCAGCATCAATAATATAAAAAACTTGACTATGATCCAACCGAACGCATCGATTTCACCAAAGTGCGTCAATAGACCAATGCCGGCAAGCAATACCAGCAGGAGTCCAACCTTGTGAAATATGCCAATAAACTTTGGCAGCGGGTTGTCCTCTCTACTACCAATCGCCGCCCTAAACATGTGGCCACCAAGGGCGCTGAACACTAAAAATATCCCGGTAAGATGAACGATCTTGAAAATGTAATAGTTAGCCAAATCAACCTCCACAATAAATGACAAGGAATCGTTTTTTAGGTTCGCCTAAAAATCAGGCCCACCCGGGAGAAGATGGTCCCAGCCTAGTAACGCTATGCGGTGATTACAACCATTTTTTTGAGTCGCCTCGCCGCAACCAGCAAATTTGCCGTGGCGACTCTTCCGGGCAAAAGGGGTCGGGGCAACGCAGAGATATCTGCTTTATTTCATGGTGCTGCCAGCAGGTTTTCCTGTGTGTGTGTTGGTGTGTGTGTTGGGGGCAAATTTTTATTCTTGACACGGAGGAGTTGTCGTCAAGGGTAAAGATTTGACCCCTTATACACAACAGAATTCCGTTGAGTAGCGCCTAGTTTTCTTAGGGTTGTTGTATCTGGGCATTTTTCACCTCCGGTTTAGTTAGACTTTTATGTCCACTAAACCGGGGGAGGTACACGGTCAGCTTAATTGATTTGTTAGCCCTTCATTTGCTAAGGTGCTTCCTACCAAGCTGAGAAAATTCATTAAGTTATTTGCCTCAACGACCACTTCCCATTCTGCGTCTGATTTACCCTGAGGCATATCCCAGAATGTGAATGTTAAATTTATGTCGATAGAATAGTTTGCATGAGAAACAGCATTTCGAATATGCCGAATAAAATGAAAAACAGGAAACTCTTCGTCCTTTGCGGAAGATTTGGTAACTTGGAAAAATTTTTGCGGGTCATGCTTTTCTATTTCACGATAGATTTTGCTATCTTTTGTTTTTGCCCAAAGTTCTTTTGGTACAACTATTAAACAATAAAGGAGTGAGGCAATATATGCTGGATTTTCAAACTGATACTCATTAAGTCCTTGTTTTGAATAGAGCGGTAGGGATAGCACATTCTGAATTGCTGCTTTAAAATCATTGGTTGATCGAGCCGCTTGAATTATCTGAGCATTAATAAAACTGCGGGCAGGAATCTCATGGCGAAGATTTTTCATTCGTGTATTCATGATTTTTTTTTGGGCAAACGATTCGCATAACCAGCGGGCCACCTGAACTTGCCCGTCAGGCCACCAACGTTCTTCCCGTCTGCGTTGATGCGTTGGTTAGGGCATTTCTTCTGTAAGATTTTTATCATATCTTTTGAGTCTATCGGTTTTAAGTCTATCTGAGAGATCTGACATCATTGCAGTGATCCTCCCAGGTGAATAATTTTTCCATTGGTTCACGTCCGCCAAAACTTTGTGAAAAACTTCATCTTTGAGACGGTTGCCTAACTGGATACCAAAAGTGCTAGGGAATATACCGCCGAAGCTTTTTCTTACGTCTTCACACTTAGGAGACATGGCTATAAAATTCAGTATGTATTCAGGCCTCATGATGAATTGAGACCCTTTTTCCTTAACAATACTGGTTGTATGGCGGAGTACACGTACTTGATTTGTCATCCACCATGTTTTTAACCCGTATTCGGACACCGCACCTATTTCATTGTTTTTTTGACGAAGACCATAGACCCCATGAACTAACAGTGCAGTGTTATATGCTAACATCTCATTTTCTTTGATCCTACTTGCCATCATTTCTGTAGTTAATGCTTTAACTCTATCAATGTCGCATACTTCTTCTAATTCCTTATTTGAAATTGATTTCAATTTATATTCGACAATAAGATATTTACGTAATTCTTCCCTTCCTTTATCATTGTGAACATTATTGAATGACATAAATTGATCTATGAATGAATTCCAATTATTTACTTTGTTTTCTTCTTTAGCATAGAAATATGCTCTAATTAGAATTTTATTACTATTTCTGGCTATTTCTTTGGAGATGTGTTTTTCCATTTCAGAAAAATAATTTGTGAATTCGTAACATGTTCCTCTGATATGAGTAAATACTTCCTCAAGAACACAGTCTGAAAGGTACATTGAAATCCCTGATGAGGCAGCCATTCTTAGCAAATTTCTTGCAACTTGATCTTCTACGTCCAAATATCTTTCTGAAAGTGCTTTAACGAGGATGTCGCTTCCAAGAAAAAGTTTAAATGATGCGCTCATTGTACTAAAATATTCAATAATTTTTGGTTCAGCTTGAAGAGAGAAAAGAAGGACATAAGTTCTAGATAAATGTGTCAAGTAGTTACGCTGATTAGGAGAACCGTGGTAAAATATTTTTCTTATTAAGGTCTCGACATAATCTCTATATGTTTCGATAATATTAGTTTTAATATTATATTTTATTAATATCTCATCAATACAGTCTGAGACTATTAATGGCGGGTCGTTAGCTTCACGAGAAGTAAGAAAGTGAGAAAACAAAAGACCCTGTTTTTCAAAAATTGAATGAATAACGGCAATACAGATATCAGCAATTATTTGATATTCACCCTCGTCTGCATCAAACAGATTGCTAGCAAGTAATTTCAGTTCTCCCGTTACCATTAGCTTTAATGACACATCATGTCGATTTTCAAGCTTAATTGTTTCTCTTGTTTCAAAGGGTAGGCAATATTTTTGTTGTTTTTTGTGCCATCTAATTTCTCTTGAAGAAACATTTTTGCTTCTCAATTCAACAAATCTTTGACTTAAATGCCCTTTTATTATTTTATCTGCCCACGGAAAGAACTCTATTATTTTGTGATAGACTTCTCCCTCCGACATAAATATGCCTTTGTCCGGATCGGTTTCAGACAAGGCCCATAAAATCAGAGTATCGGTAAGAGAATGAATTAGCTTCCGGTTACCCAGACGATTTGAAACTTCATGTTGGAGAAAAACAAAGGCAGAAGGATCTTTGGTACACGTTGGACTAAACTCACTGTCACTTTTGGCAATTTTCGAGAGGAATTCAGTGTACGAAGCTAAATGGTTAATATATGAGTTGATTGTGCCTAGTGAGTCATTTATGTGGCTAATTATGTATTTTCTGTCACGAATTTTGACAATTATACCTAATTCCTCGGTAAGCAAATCTTCTTCTTTATCAATATGAGGTATAACTCTTGATGTTAGATAATAGATTGTTCTTACTGTTCTGCCAAATTCGGTTAATCGTTGTTTTGTTTTTCTTATTTTATCTCGGTGATTTTCTTGCCTTGTGAACTGGTAATAGCTTCTGCCGTCACCGCAGTCATATAGAGCATCAGCCCCACCATCTTTTACCCCACCGACAGGAACAAAAGATCGCCCCTCCAAAACCGATAAAAAATCTTGGGCAAAACGCTCAAAAGCAAAACCCTCTACCTTTTCTAATGCAATTTCAACTAGGTCTGGATGGATATTGTTTTTTGAATCCATTTCGCCACCATTATTTTATTTTGCTATGTGCCCTAACATATTTATTATCGAGCTAGCTCGAAATGAAATTTTCCGGCCACTTCCTAACTATTTAATTTAGTCAAAATGGCAAATTGGTGCCTTTTTTTTACTTAAATAGCTATATAATTCCGGCTAAAAATAGTCGGAGTGTTATCTGTCTACCTGACAACAAGGAGCAACACAAGCAATTTATTCTTTCAAGACAACTGGTTATGGGTTGGTCAACATCACAGAAAAGAGGTATGAAGCGTTACCAGTTTTTCCCCAAGCCCCGAAGCCCGTTCCACCCTTCTCCCCACCGCCGCCGCGATCTCTTCCGGCCGACCAACCAGAGCAACCTGTCGCCTGGCTCGGCTGATGCCGGTGTAAAGCAGTTCCCTGCTCAACAATGCCGAATCCTCTCCGGGCAGGACCAGGGCAACCCGGTCAAATTCAGATCCTTGGCTCTTGTGGATGGTCATGGCGAAGGCTGTTTCGTGCGCAGGCAGTTGGCGCAGGGAATAGGAGCGCACCCCTTCCCTGTTTTCCGAAAAGAAAAAGGCTTTGAGCCCCTCGCCGTCTTCCGTATCCCAAAGGATGCCGGTTTCGCCGTTAAAAAGACGCAAGGTGTACGAGTTGGCCTGGATCAGCACCGGTCTTCCTTTGTACCACGGGGTGTTCGGCTCAATAAGCCTGTTGCGGAAAAGAATCTTTTCCGCATACCTGTTCAGAAATTCGACCCCCATCACCCCGATCCGGTGGGCGCAGAGCAGCCGGAACTGTTCAAACAGATTCAGGGCCGCAAGCGGGTCTGCTGCTTCCAGAAAGGGGCGATATCCGTCCAGAATCATCTCGGCCAGGGGATGAGTCGGGTCCGGCTGCAGCAGAGGCGGCAGCAGGCTGACCTCCGCTGAGCCAACTTGCGCCAGGGCAACAGCCTCTTCCGCCTTTCCTTCATGGATTGCCCTGGCCAGAGCGCCGATCCCTTCATTGGGAGAATAGCGGAAGCTTTCCGTAAGCCTTACAACGCAACGGGCCAGCAGTTTTTCTTTGGTACCGTCAACGTCATCAAAGGCAGCAGCGCAGATATCCCCAAGGATGGAGCCTGCCTCCACCGAGGCAAGCTGATCCTTGTCGCCAAGCAGGACAAGCCGCGCCTCAGGCGGCACGGCCTCAAACAGCTTGGCCATGAGCGCCACGTCGATCATGGACGCTTCATCCACCACCACAACATCGCAGAGCAAGGGATTTTCACGGTTATGGCGAAAGGTGGTCGGGTTTTCCGACCGGTATCCCAGGGCGCGATGGATGGTTGCCGCCTTGGTGGGCAGGGATGCCAGCAGATCAGGCGACACCGACTCGTTGCTTTTCTTCTGCAGGGACTCGGTGAGCCGGGCCGCTGCCTTGCCCGTGGGCGCAAGAAGCAGGATGCGCGGCAGTGGTTCTCCCGCCTCCTTGGCATAGAGCAGGAGCAGAGAGAGATATTTGCTGACCAGCGTGGTTTTGCCGGTGCCGGGGCCGCCGGTGATCAGTCCTAACCGCTGCCGAAAAATCCCGGCGCAGGCTGTGCGCTGCTGTGCATCCTGCACTGTTCCGGTGAAAAGTTTGGCAAGGCAGGATTCAAGCACATCTTCCAGCACAACCACCGGGTTTACGGTTCTGGCCTGAATATGATCGACAAGCTCCTCCTCGTAACGCCAGTATCTGTGCAGATAGAGTCGGTGACCTTCAAGCACCAGCGGGGCCAGAGTGTTATCACGGCTTACAAGGGGGCTTTGGGCAAGCTCTGCCAGCAACTCGGCAAGGGAGGTCTCGGTGGTGAAAAGATGAAGTTGCGGCCTGCCGGGCTCGTCGCTGTTTCCCCCTCTCCCTAACCCTCCCCCGCGGGGGGGGAGAGGACTTTGGGGGGGGACGCACTGGGTTTCATCTGCCAGTCGCTTAAGATCAAGGCAGACATGGCCGTTGCTTACCGCCTTGCGGGCAAGGGCGGCAAGGATAAGGGTATTCCTGCCGGCGCTTGGAGCAAGCCGCTGAAGGGATCGGACAAAATACCGGTCAAACTGGTCCAGCATCCCGGAGGCGATGAGCTGCTCAATCTCCCTGATCATGCGCCCTCCCCTGCCAGGCTATGGAATATCTCTGACAGCTGCTCGATGCGAGCCAGAGGCGGCAGGTCGCCATACACCCCGTATTCCGCGCCTGAATCCGGGTGCATCCCCTTGAAAAACAGATAATACACTCCGCCGAAATCCCTGTCGTAGGCATAGCCGGGCAAACGACTGCTCAGATACCGGTGCAAGGCCACGGTGTAGATGTGGTACTGGAGAAAATAATGATGGTCGGCCATGGCCGCAGGCAGTCTATCCCTTGCATAATCATCCCGGTTTTCGCCGAGATGGTTGCTCTTGTAATCCATCACATACCATTTCCCCTGATGCACACAGACCAAATCAATAAACCCCTTGAGAAAGCCGCGCAGGGGAATAAAGCGCAATGATCGCAGCGCTTCGACATACCCGGCGGGAATCCCCTGGGGATGATCGATGAACGGGCGGACCAGAAGCTCGGCGGACAGGCTGGCATCATCGCCCAACCCTGCGCCCACCGGAAAGGTGAAGGGCATCTCGTTGATCCGTTGACCCGCGCTGATATCAGCCAGGCAAAAACCATCGGGTGCGCAGAGGGGAGTATTCAGAACCTCAGCAAAAGCCTTACAGACCGGGCTGAGCCAAAGCTGCTCGGAATACCCGTAAACGCGCATCTGCTCTTGCACCTGTTCCCGCAATTGGACAGGGTTTTCGTTTTGAAAGGACGCTATTTCAAAAAGCTTGTGAAAGAAGTTACCGGCCACTGGGCCTTTGGGAAACTGGGCCAAGGGAATCGGGGAACCGGGCGCAAGCGGCACTGCCATATCCGAAAACGTTTCCTGCCCGGCTGAAACGGTGACCTCGGTATCTCCCTCCCGTTCTCCATAATCATGACTGCTCTGGGCAATGAGATGGGAAAAACTGCCGATCCGCCAGATATGTTCAAGCTTGCGAACCGCAGTGCGGCAGGACAAAAGGTCTACGTTGGGCGGCTTGGCATCTTCGACACTGGCACTGGCCTCCGCCGGAATGCGCATCTGGCGAACCTGCCACCCTTCGCATGCGAGCGCACGTTTCTTGAGCAGATCGAGCAACTCCTGATCGTCATACCCCTTGAGATGCTGCTGCAAACCTTCCGGCGTGTTGATTTCTCCGGGCTGGGATGGTTGATCTGCGTGCAGGAGCCAGGCCAGCGCACTGTTGTCATAGCCGCTCACCGGCGCCCACAATATATGGCAGCTATGTTTGGCGCGGGTCATGGCCACGTAGGCAAGCCGCAGTTCTTCGGCAAACCGCTCACCGGCAGCCAGACCACGGGACTGCTCATCCGGGAACAGGACGATCCTGCCCTGCCAGTCTGCCTCTGGATCGTGGAGGGAGACAAAGGGCTGCCTTGATGATCCGCTTCCGCCCATGAAGAGATAGGGGCAGTAAACCACAGGATACTCCAGCCCTTTGCTGCGGTGGATGGTGACCAATTGCACGGCATCTTCGTCGCTTTCCAGCCGCAACTCGGCCTCTTCTCCGGTTTCGCTTGCGGTCAGGGTCTGGCTGAACCAGTCAACAAGCATCTCCGGGCTGAAATGGTTCCGGGTTTCCGCCTCCTGGAGCAGTTCGGCAAGATGCCGCAGATTGGTCAGCCGCCGCTCACCATCTTCCAGCAGAAGCAGCCGCCCGACAACACCATGCTCCTGCCAGGAAGCCATCAGCATCCGCATAACCCCGTTTTTCTGCCAGACAGACTGCCAGACCGAAAATCTCCCCATGTGTGCGAACAACTCGGATTCGGCCTGATTGAGGTGATCGAGATCATTGGCAGTATAGCCGAGCATTGCGGTACCAAGCGCCTTGCGAAGCAGTTGTTCGTTACCCGGTTCCGCCACTGCCGCAAGAAACCGCAGACACTCCTGCGCCTCAAGGCTTGACCAGACACTGGCCTTGCTCTGGAGCACCGCATTGATACCCCGGCTCCGCAAGGCAGACTGAACCTCAGCCGCCTGAGTGTTGGTACGCACCAGCACGGCAATATCCCCGGCCCGCACTGCCCGAGCACCGATCTGTGCATCTCCGCTAAGCAGTGCGGAGATATCTCCGGCCACCAGTTCCGGGATCAGAGGAACAAGCTGCTTTTTAATGCAACGGCCGCCTCTGGTTCCGCATGCCCCCTCAGGAATTGTGAGAAACTGCAGGGGAGCGGAGCCAAGGGCGGAGGAATGCCAGAGATCATCCGCGCCGGGACGCGCGTCAACCTGGGCATAGCTGATCCGACCATCGCCAAAAGGATGCGAGAGCGGGATGTACAAACAGTTCATCGCGGCCACCATTTTCCGGTCGGCCCGCCAGTTGGTGGTCATGGTATGTTTATCTGACTTCGCCTGCGCGGCAGCCTCGAGATACGCATAGATATCCGCGCCGCGGAAACCATAGATGGCCTGCTTGGGGTCTCCGATGAGAAAAAGCGCCGAACTGGAGTTTTTCGCATAGATGGTCTGAAAAATACGGTACTGGACCGGATCGGTATCCTGGAATTCATCAATCAGCGCCACGGGAAACCGCGTGCGGATCAGTTGGGCGAGCTGCACCCCCTGCTCACCGCGCAAGGCCCGGTCCAGCCCGGTGAGCAGTTCGTCAAAAGACTGTTGCTGGACAGCCAGCAACCGCTTGGGCAGTTCCGTTCGGATATACCGCGCTGCTCCGGAGAAAAAGTGCGCCTGAAAATGTGCGGCCATTGCCTCGCCCTGGGCAACCAGCCTGCCCCATGGCTCGAAAAATGGGTTGTTCTGTGCCAGACCTTTCTTCAAGGCTGTCGCAGTATAGACCTTGCCGTCCGCTAGAAAAATAGTGTCCGCGCCAAGCAGTTCCGAATTGCCTGGCAGGGCAAAACCAACCGGCTCATCGTGCGCGAAAAAATCCGCCAGCCGTTCCAGCAAGCCCTGGGACAGAAGTTTTTTGAAAGAGGCGGTCAACCCTTCCGCATGGGAAAAATAATCGGCCAGGACTTCGCGTTCTGCCAGCCACCGCTCTCTGGCCTCACTGTAGAGCCGGCAATACTCCCCCGCCATATCCGGGGGTTCTGTCCCCGCGGCAGCCCCGCCTACAACCGCAAAATCCCCATGCCGGATAGCTTCCTGCACCAGATTACGCAACTGGGCAGGAGAAACGTTTTTCCGGATCAGGCTTGCCACCCGATGGTCCAGATCGTAAAAAAAGCTGCTCCAGTAATCCTCGGAGATCTCCTGCACCAGGTGTTGGGTGGCACCGGTGAGTTCCAGATCAAAAAGCAACCCGGTTTCCAGGGCATGCTGCTGCAGAACCCGATGGGCAAACCCGTGGATGGTGGAGACCGATGCCTTGTCGATATCGCTCACCGCCCGGGCAAGCAGCCGACGGTCCGATTCATGGTCGATACTGCGCTCAAGGAGCTGGCACAGGAAAGGATCGTTGCCACCCTGCTGATCCTGAAAAGCCTGGGCTGCGGCGCGCAGCCGCGTCCTGATCCGCTCATGCAATTCCGCAGTGGCCGCCTCGGTAAAGGTGACAACCAGAATCTGCTCTACGTTCAACCGCCTCTCCAGCAAAAGACGCAGGTAGAGGGAGGTGATGGAGTAAGTCTTGCCGGTGCCTGCGCTGGCCTCGATGAGCTGCACGCCGGTACCGGCTATCTGGAGCGGATCAAAGGGTTGGTTCATAATACTCGTTCATCTTGGTGCTTCGACAGGCTCAGCATGAGCGGAAGAAACTAATATGATTTCAAGATAACTACCGTTCGCCCTGAGCCTGTCGAAGGGTGCTTTTCTAGTGCCTGCACTGGCCTCGATGAACTGCACGCCGGTACTGGCTACCTGGAGCGGATCAAAGGATTGGTTCATATAATACTCGTTTATCTTGGGTGCTTCGACAGGCTCAGCATGAGCGGAAGAAACTAATATGATTTCAAGA
>JAHJTI010000260.1 GCA_018829945.1 Pseudomonadota bacterium
CGGTTCAGGGCCTTGGACATGTTGTCCTGGGCCTTGTTGTCCACCGGGGTGATGGACAGGGAGATAACCGGCTCCGGCACATGCATGGAGGTCATGGAGAAGTTGTAATCGCTGCCGCTGGTAAAGGTGTCGCCGGAGGCGCAGTCGATGCCGAACAGGGCGACGATATCGCCGGCCCCTGCTTCATCAATCTCCTCCATGTCGTCGGAATGCATCCGTACCAACCGGCCAACCTTGGCCTTCTTGCCGGTTCGGACATTGACGATGGAATCACCCTTTTTCAGAGTGCCCTGGTAGGTGCGCACGTAGGTAAGCTGTCCGTAGCGGCCATCCTCAAGCTTGAAAGCCAGAGCCAGCAAGGGATCGCTTGAGATGTTGCTTACCTTGACCTCGGCTTCGTCATGATCCAGATCCAGGGCGAAGTTTTCAACCTCGGTGGGGCACGGAAGATAGTCGTTTACCGCATCCAGAAGGAGCTGGACCCCTTTGTTCTTGTAGGCGGTACCCATCATCACCGGAGTGAATTCAAGTGCCAGCGTACCCTTGCGGATCGCGTCCATGATCATTTCTTCAGTGGGGGTGCCTTCGAGCACGGCCTCCATCAATTCATCGGAGAACATGGAAACCGCATCCAGCATCTCTTCGCGCTTGATGTCGCATTCTTCCTTGTACTGGGCCGGAATTTCCTCAACGCGGAGCTTGTCGCCGTTTTCCCCGTCAAAATAGACAGCTTTCATTTTGACCAGGTCGATGAGTCCCTGCATGTCGCCTTCAAGGCCCATGGGCACCTGGATGGGCACCGCGTTGAGTCCCAGTTTTTCACGGAGCTGCTTCATAACCTTGTCCGGATTGGCGCCGGTGCGGTCGCATTTATTGATGAAGGCGACGCGGGGAACCCGATAACGGGTCATCTGCCGGTTAACCGTGATGGATTGAGACTGTACGCCGCCGACGGAGCAGAGGATCAGCACCGCGCCGTCGAGCACGCGCAGGGCCCGCTCAACTTCGATGGTGAAATCCACGTGGCCGGGGGTATCAATGATGTTGATGGCATAGCCCTTCCAGTCGCAATAGGTGGCGGCCGAACAGATGGTGATGCCGCGCTCCCGCTCCAGCTCCATGGAGTCCATCTTGGCGCCGACGCCGTCCTTGCCGCGTACTTCATGGATGGCATGAATACGCTGGGTATAAAAAAGGATGCGTTCGGTCAGGGTGGTTTTTCCCGAATCGATATGGGCGCTGATTCCAATATTGCGGACCTTCGTAATGTCTCTCATGGTAAATTTTCCACTCCATTCGTGCAGTTGCGCGGTTACGCCTGGCGCCGGTCAAGGCATTATACCCTGGCAAACCGGCATTAAAAAACGGCCCGTATCTGGGGCCGCATGGACAGTCTTTTTAAGAACAGGCACATTTACCTCTAAGCTCTTTTGCTGTCAAGGGAAAAATTCGGCGCATTCGCACGCAGTTACTTGTGGAGAAGAGGGGGGAAGTCGTGGGTGTTGCAGTATGGGAAAATGATGAATGTGAATCCTGATGCAAATCGCCCCGAAGATTATGCCCAACGCATGGTGTGCAGGGCGTGGTGGGCTGGAAATTGTCTAACGCTGAGATGATGTTGCCACATAGGCTTTTCTCATAAAAAAAAGGGCGCTCCATTCAGGGAGCGCCCTTTTTTGTAATACTGCTCAGGTAAAAATTAGAATCCGTAGGATACCATCACATACCCTACGTTTGCCTCGTAATTCGGGTCGGCATACAACCCGCTGAGGTAATCAGTACCAGTGATATAAGTATAGTCGCTGAAGGTATAGTCTTGATATTTAAGCTTTTCGTACAGATAACCGAGGGTCAACTTCAGTTTTGGGTCGATGGCATAGATGGCCTTGGCTTCCAGCCGTTTCTTTGTGTAATCGTCGAATTCCGTGATATTTTCTAAAGCGCCATAGCCTAAATCCGTGAAATCCACGGAACCGTCTGACTTGTCATACTGTCCGGAAAAATTGAAAGACAGTTGATCGGTTGCTGCTATATTAGCGGACAGGCCGTAAGACCAGAATGTATCGTCGGTCGATTCGACCCGATTAGGCACCGTGCTTACAGTTACATCGGCGATTCTGTTGGCATCGATTGAAGTCTTCTCAAAGCCGACAAAGCCATTCAGCGTAACCGCCTTAACAGCACGCCAGGTTACGTCAGCGTACACGCTCTGTCGGTCGTCCTTGGTGCGGCTTGAACTATTCTCCTCATAATCATTGTTCTGGTGAGTGAAATTAAGACCCAAATCCAGACTATCTAGAGGATAGAATTCTAAAGCCAGCTTCCACTCGTCCATGGTCTTGTCTTGCGTATCGAATCGCGCTGTAAAGCGATTCGGATCGGCACCTTGGGCAATGATGGCAGTGGTATCGATATCGGAATCGCGCTCCAACCTGGTGTACTTGATCTTGGCAGTGAGCCAGTCGAGATAGCTGTTTTTGAGGCCGAGATAAAAAGTATCGTCCGTGGTCGATTCGGGATTGTCATGCCGGTTAATTACAGCTCCTGCCCATGCCGGCACTGCTGTCGAACGGTCCGTGCTCAGATATTCGTAGCCGGCATCGACTTTGTTTTTGTTGGGGAACCGGTAGCCAAGGTCGAAGCCGAGGGAATTTTTTTCGTAACTGAGAAGCATCTTGGCGTTGTCGGTTACATCTGTTGGTGCACCGTAGGAGATCACCGTCGACTTGTCATCTCGGTCGATATACCTGTAATAGATTTTTGTGTCCAGTTTGTCGGTCGGCCGCGAAGAAAGGGCCATTGAGACGTTGGTGTAGTCAATGTCGCCTTCAAATGTCGAGCGGTTCACTCCTTGAGTCGTTATCATTGCAGAAGTCCAGCCAACATCGGCTGCGGAAAAATCGTTTTGCAGGTTGGCATGGCTCAGGCTGGCCGCCAGTACGGAACCAAGGGGTAGATCACGCCAACTGAAATCGCCGGAAATTTTGCGGTAATCGTTATCCGGAGCAAGTACATTCGTTTTATCAATATCGGTATCAGCCGCAAAGACATCGCTACGAGTAAAATATTTGTTGTCGTTATTGAACGAACTCATATACCCGGTAAGCGAAGCGGTAATTGCTTTCCCGAGATAGCCAGTTTTGAGGTGCAGATTGTCTGTGGTGTTGGAAATAGGTTCCGGGACCTCTGCATATTTGCGTCCAGCACCATTAGTGTGTTCTGTAACAACACTGAAGGGGCGCAAGCCATTCTGTTCACGCTTGTCTGCCCCGAGGGTGACATAGAAAGGCGAGTTTAGAGAGATTTCCAGTTCACCGCCATAGCTCTTGTGGTCGACAGAATAATCAAATTTAGTCCAGGTAGCAGTATCCGCCGCTGTGGCAATATAAGTAATATTTTTTGTGCCAATTCCGGTAAATGGTGTAATGGCGTCGAAAGTGTAGTTGTGGACCATTTCATCATAATTAAATTTGTATTTGAACTTTTCGTACTCTCCTCCTTTCAACTGGAAGGACTGATCATCTGCGCCGGGGTTCTGTGCCTCCACTTCAAAATGATAAGCGCCTTTCAGGGCATCAAGCTGCATGCCTCCGACAAAACCATCATCCAGATCACGAAATTCCTGGAAGAAAGCTTTGTTCCCACTGGTGCTGACCCCTTGCGCGCCAAGTTCGATGGTGCCATGGACCTCGGTTTTATTCTCTTCTGCCGCAACAAGCAGTGCAGGAGCAGCAAGCGAAAGTAAGATAACAGTAGAATAGATTTTCTTCTTCATTTCCTGCCTCCTTTATCGGCTGAAAGACTTATTGAAGCTAGCTGAGCCATGGATGGAATGATGGCACTCGATACAACCTCGTTTGAGAACGTAGTGTGACGTACTCGCCCCATCGTTAACACTGGCGTGATGCCGCCGATCGTCATGGCAGTTCTGACACAGATTAACAACCTTTTCTACCATCAGGTTTTCATGTCGGCTGCCGTGCGGGGTGTGACATGTGGCACAGTTCTCTTCGACAGGGGGATGTTCCCAAATCCAAGGGCCGCGCTTGTCTGCGTGACATTTGTAACAGAGTTGATTGGTATTCTCAGCGTTGAGCATTTTTTTGGTCAGGGTGCCATGGGTGTTATGGCAATCGGAACATTTTACCTTTCCTTCGATAATGGGGTGATGCGACATCTTGTTTGCATCGGACCGCACATCTTTATGACAACTGAAGCACACTGTGGGCTGTTTTACGGTGGAGCGCGGCGAGTGGATATCGTGGCACGCGGTACAGCTTACGTCGTTCTTTTTGTGCGCGCCCATATCCCACAAGGAAAGGTGCGCTGATTTTTGATGGCAGCCCAGACATTTCTGGCTGAGTTCGTCTGCAGAGCGCCCGCCGCCCTTGCCGAAGGAAATTACGCTGCTTTTGGATGGGTCGTTTACATGTTTGTCTGTCGCGCCATGGCAGGATTGGCAGTCGTTTTTCCCCTGCCAGATTTTTGCATGGTACGATGTGTTGAAGCTTGCCACCGGCTTTTCATGGCAACTGGCGCAATCTGCGCCAAGTGCAGCAGCCTGGGCCAAATCCGGTGCAAGAAACTGACCGGCAAGACCTCCCCCCATTGTTAACATGGCCAGTGACCATGCCGAGACAACGACTTTTGGCAAAAGCCTGTTTCGTTTCCGCATATCCTTCCTCCTTTCCTTTTTCCCCTGCTTTCTGGTTCGAAAGGGGCCTGGAAAACAACCCCTTCCTGTGACGGTTGCTTCTTTTAATGCGAGGAATGTGCCAGGGGTGCAAAAAAAATTGCAATCGCCTAAATACAGGGAGATAGATGGTCGTCGGCCGGGCGTATGTGTCGGGATGTGTGGGTTGATTTGGGGAAATGACCAGTTCGGGTTGGGCATATCCCCAGTTTCATGTTTTTGAGGGGTGCGATGGGGGAGCGGCGCGGCATGTCCGACCATTTGAGATGGCGCGAATTGCATCTTGCATAGATGCAGGGCGGCTGGTAGTCTCGTTTAGAGCTTGCCGCTGTGTTTTCGGATAGTTGCGGAGAGTTTGAGTCCGGGTTTCATTGGGTTTTTCTGGTCTGTCAGAGTGTGGTGGATTTGAAAAAGCAGCCCTTCGACAGGCTCAGGGCGAACGGAGGGTTTTCTTGTGAAGCTTTTGTAAAAGGCTTTGCAGGGTTCTCCTGAGCTTGGTCGATGGGCGTAATATGAACGGTAGACACTATACATGACTTAAAGATCACTCCCGATCGCCCTGAGTTTGCCGGAGGCCGCTTTTCGATTTTTGTAAGTCACTCAATATATCGGCGAATCCATCCAGGTGTCGTGTAACTTTTTAATCAACATCAAATTGATTCCCTCCCCTCCCGCCGGTAATCGTAGACTCCGAGGGGGCGGGGCAGAAATATTAAGAGTTACAAGGTGCTAGTGAACTGGAGACGTGTATGCGTTTGTTTTGTGCTCGATCCGGAATCCGAACCCTGTTGTGTTGCCTTTTCCTGTTTTTCTTTACGGGCTGCAGTGATGAACAGCCCGCTCCCCCGGTCGCCAAGCCACCCTCCCCTGCCCCGACTACAAAGATTGTCATTGGCCTCATTCCTGAGATGGACATCTTTGCCCAGAAAAAACGTTACGAACCCATCGCGCAATATCTCTCCCTGAAAACCGGTGCAGCAGTTGAACTCAAGATCCTTTCCCGCTACGGCAATATCCTGAACAATTTCAAGCAGGAAGGCATGGACGGAGCTTTTTTCGGCAGTTTTACCGGGGCGCTGGCAATCAACAGGATGGGTGTTGAGCCCCTGGTGCGGCCTGAATACGGCAACGGGGTCTCCACCTATACCGGCATGGTTTTCACCAGAAAGGACAGCGGCATAAAAACGGCGCGGGATATGAAGGGCAAGGTCTTTGTTTTTGTGGACAAGGCGACCACGGCCGGCTGGCTGCTGCCGCTGTATTTCTTTCGGGCGCAAGGTATCCGTGATTATCGCACCTGGTTCAAGGAGAGTTATTTCAGCGGCACCCATGAAGATGCGATCAAGGATGTCCTGGACGGTAAGGCTGATCTCGGCGCGGCCAAGGATCATGTTTTTTATCGGCTTGCCAATGAGGACCCCAGGGTTTTGGATGAGCTGGAAATTCTCGCCACTTCCCCGCGTGTTCCGGTAAACACCCTGTCTGTTCGCCGCGACCTTGACCCGGCCCTGAAAAATCTCATTAAAACCAGCCTTCTTGCCATGGACCGTGATGCAGAGGGGAGCCGTGCCCTTGCCCAGTTCGGCGCCCGCCGTTTTATTGAAACCACGGTCCAGGATTACGCCCCGGTTGTTGAGTACGCCGAACGCATCGGCCTGGACCTGGCTACGTATGATTATTTCAATGACTGAGGAGGCGCTTGTTAACATGGTTTATTGTGCTTCGACAGGCTCAGCATGAACGGAAGAAACAATTATGATTGTTAAGATGGCGGTCTTCGTTGCTGTCATTGCTCGTCCTGCGCCCTTCGACGGTGCTCAGGCGAGCCCTGTCGAAGGGTGTCTTCCTGCATCGCGGCTCTCCGCTGCTGAGTCTGTGATCCCATGAGAATAAAAGCGATACTCGGTTTCATGCTTCTGGTTATTTTTTTCGGGGTTGGCGGAATGTATATCGCCCACACCAATGCCCGGGTGAGCGACAGGCTTGAAAAAATTCTCGCCCTGAATCAGATGGAATTCGTCCGGGGCGACCTGCTCAACAAGGTCAAGATCATTCAGGCGGACTTGCATCTTTCCTCCTCTCCGCACAGCACGAACGTTGGGGATTTTGTCGCACACGGCGAGGCGTTGCAACTCGTTGGGAAAGCGTGCACATCCTGCCACCATGAGGAAGATATGATGCCGCGCGTAACCTATTTGCAGCAAGGCATTGATGAGTATCTGAAAAAAGCGAGTCGGGTGTATACGTTCAGGGCAAATCATGAGCGGCGGGCCAGAGAGATCGCAGACGCATCATCTTCCGGCGCACGGCTTCTTGGGGAAATTGAAACGCTGGTGGTTCTTTCCTCCGACAGTATTAACCAGAAAATCTCCAAAGCCCGGCAGGATATTTCGCGAATGAAAAATCTCCTGCTGATGCTGGTGACTGTCGTGCCTGTGATCTTTCTTGTTTTTACCTTCTTTTTTGTCAAACGGTTTTCCTCATCTTTTTCCGTGCTTGTTGGGGCAACGGAAAAAATCAAGGCGGGGGAATTGACCCACACCATCGGCGAAGAGCTGCCCGATGAGTTCGGCACTCTGGCCACCGCATTCAACAGTATGGCTGTTTCTCTGAAAAAACAATGCGATGCGGTTGTTGCCGAGCAGAACCGCTACAAAGTGCTTTTTGAGTCGGCGGACGATGCCATTTTCATTATCGAGGGAGAAGGCGAGGCGGCAGGGAGAATCATCGCGGCCAACCAGTCCGCGGCGGACATGCACGGCTACACGGTTGACGAGTTGCGCGCTCTGTATATCCAGGACCTGGACACTCTTGAGAGCGCGGCCAAAGCTCCGGAGCGCATCCGAAAGATGCTGGCAGGTAAGCGGCTTGAAGCGTTGATTGAGCACCGGAAAAAGGACGGCACAGTATTCCCGGTGGAGGTTCGGGCCGGGCTTCTTGAGATTGAAGGGCGCAAATATATCCTTGCCTTTGACCGGGATGTGACCGTGCGCAATCAGACCGAAGAGGCTTTGCAGCGTTCCCGGCAACTGGCGATGGTCGGCCAGATGGCTGCCGGTCTTGCCCATGAGATCAAGAATCCCCTTGCCGGGATCAAGGTCTCCATGGAAGTCCTGATGAGCGAGTTGGTGCTTTCCCCGGAAGACAAGACGATTTTCTCCCGGATTATCGGGGAGGTGCAGAGAATCGAGTCCCTGCTGAAAAATCTGCTCAATTATGCCAGGACGCCACGACCGGTTTTTTCCCGGATCGAACTGAACCAGCAGCTTGAAAACGCCATAAAAAATGCGGTTTTGCTGCTCAAGTCTCCGGAATTTGCGACCATCGGCAGCAAGGGGCTGGAATTTATCCGCGACCTTGATCCGGGTTTGCCCATGATATTGGCGGATGCTTCCCAGATGCAGCAGGTTGTCCTGAATCTGCTGCTCAACGCCATTGAGGCAACCCCCGAAGGCGGAACAATCACCGTGACCACCAGGCCTGGCCGGACCGGAACCGTGGAAGTCGCGGTTGGAGATACGGGAAAGGGGATGAACGAAGAGGCGTGCGCCAGGATCTTTGAGCCGTTTTACACTACCAAGCCCAAGGGAAGCGGGCTGGGGCTGGCGATTACCAAACGTCTTGTCGAACAGCATCGCGGCGAGATCGAAGTTGCCAGTGCTTTGGGCCAGGGTACAACTTTTACCATCACCCTGCCGGTTGAACAAATGAACGAGGAGCAAAACCCATGAAGATCCGGGGAAGAATTTTTGCCGTGGATGATGATGAGCTTATCGTGACAATGCTTGCCAGGGCCTTGAGAAGCGAGGGGTATGAGGTGCATTTCCAGACCACCCCGCAGGATGTTGTTGCCAATATCCTTTCCTGGCAGCCCGACATTGTTTTTCTGGATGTCGATCTTGCCGAGGAGATGACCGGCTTTGACATCCTTGCCGCTATCAAGAAGGAAGGGCTTGAAGCCGCGGTGGTCATGCTCACTGCCGACGATTCGGCCGAATCCGCCATTAAGGCAATGAAGCTCGGGGCGGTGGAGTATTTTACCAAGCCGTTCAATCTCGATGAGATAAAAATAATCACCGGCAATATCATCGAAAACATCCGGCGCAAGGCGGAGATCGATTATCACCGTAAGAATTCCTGTCCCTATTTCGAGCACGGTTTGGTCGGAGAATCTTCCCTCATCGCGGAAATTCTCCGCAAGGCGGATAAGCTGGTTGAGGCCAAGGCGGAAACCATCCTCATCACCGGCGAATCCGGAAGCGGCAAAGAGGTGCTTGCCCGGCATATCCACTGTCAAAGGCAGAAGGCGGAAGCAGTTGGGCAAGGCCCGTTTTTTGCCGTCAATTGCACGGCTCTGCCGGAAAATCTTATCGAAAGTGAGCTGTTCGGGCATGTGAAAGGCGCTTTTACCGATGCGCGTTCCGATAAAAAAGGGATTTTTGAGCTGGCTGCGGAAGGAACCCTGCTGCTTGATGAAATTGGGGATATGCGCCTTGATTTACAGTCGAAACTCTTGCGGGTCCTGGAGGAACGAAAGGTCCGGCGGTTGGGGGGCAGCGTTGATCTTCCCGTGGAGGCGACGGTGATCGTGACCACCAACAAGGATCTCAAAACCGCAGCCGAACAGGGGGGGTTCCGAAAGGATCTGTTTTTCAGGCTGAGCGCCTTTGCCGTCGAGTTGCCGCCTTTAAGGGAGCGGGGGGACGATATCCTGTTACTTGCGCATCATTTTCTTCGCTATTTTGCCAATAAATATCTCAAAAAGGGCATCAAGGGGTTTTCCGATGAGGCGGAAAGGGCGATGATGTCCTATGATTGGCCCGGAAACGTCCGGGAGTTGCGTAATATCATCGAGCGCTGCGTTGTGCTTGAGGAGATGGAAACGATAACCCGGGCGCACCTCCACCTGAATCTGGCCGGCTGGGCTGCCGGTGAGTTGCCAGCTTCCTCGCGGATCATCCTGCCGGAAGAGGGGATTTCCCTGGAGGAATTGGAAAAGGATCTTATCCGCCAGGCGTTGGAACGGACAAAAGCGAATCAGACAAAGGCCGCAAAATTGCTGGGGATTTCCTATGACACCCTGCGGTACCAGATGAAGAAATTTGATCTGGCCTGATCGGCTGAGGATACGCCTTTCGAGGGCCCGGATTTCTTTTCCGGCGCGGGATGTTCAGGAAAAGAAAAATAAAAAAAGGGTTTAGTCGAAAACGACTAAACCCTTTGATTTTACTGGTGCCGGGACCAGGATTCGAACCAGGGACACTCGGATTTTCAGTCCGATGCTCTACCGACTGAGCTATCCCGGCAAAA
>JAHJTI010000261.1 GCA_018829945.1 Pseudomonadota bacterium
CGTCCGCCTCCCGGACCAGATCGCGGACCAGATCCTCCACGTCCCCGCCCACATAGCCGGTTTCACTGAACTTGGTCGCATCACCCTTAATAAAGGGCACTCCAAGATGACGGGCGATAAGCTTTATGAGGAAGGTCTTGCCGACCCCGGTCGGCCCCATCAACAGGACATTGCTTTTGATCTGCCCAATGTTGCGTCTTGCTTGGTGAGGCTTGGCAAGGGCGTAGCTGATCCGGTTAAAGTGGGTGCAGATCTTGGTGGCGAGAATAGCCTTGGCCTCATCCTGCCGCACCACATACTCGTCGAGATAGGCGATGAGTTCTTCCGGATTGGTATCGAAATGAAACGCGGCCGCACCGCCCGCAGCCGGAGGCGGCGTCTCGCCTTCCTCACTCTGGGCCATTGGCAACAGGCCGCTGGAGACGATCTTCACCTTCTTTCCGTACTTTTTGGTGAGGTACTCCCCTATTTCCTTTTCCAACTCTTTCTGATTGGGAAGGCTGGTATCATGTTCGCCCATGGCGCATCCTCTCAAGTCGAGAAAATCAGCAACTACTCTTCACCCAGTAACAGAGACTTCATCTTTCTATGAAGATGACTGCGTTCCAGACCTATTTGTTCCGCCGTCTGGGAAATATTTCCATCATTGCCGGCAAGACGGGTCTTCAAGAAATCCCGTTCAAAAATCTTTTTAGCCTCTTTATAGCTTAAGGCATGGTACTGCGTTTCCAGATCGCCAACCGATGTTGCGCCTGTGTCCGGAGCAATTCCAAGCAACTGCCCCACCATTGTCTCGTCAACCGTTTCTGCAGAACACATGATCATGACCCGCTCGACAAAGTTGCGCAGTTCGCGGACATTGCCCGGCCAGCCATGCTGCATCAAGAGCTGCAGAGCCTCCGGGCTGAACTTTTTTTCGCCCAATCCTTTTTTTGCGTTGTCCTTAACAAAATCAGCGACCAGCAGAGGTATATCCTCCCGCCGTTCCCGAAGCGGAGGTACCTGAATGGGCACTACGTTAAGCCGGTAAAAAAGATCCGCCCGAAAGGTTCCGTTCTCGATCTCCTGCTCAAGATCCTTGTTGGTGGCAGCCAGTACCCGGACCTCAACCTGGATGGTTTTCGATCCACCCACCCGCTCAAATTTCTGCTCCTGAAGGATACGCAGCACCTTGGCCTGGGTTTTAAGACTCATATCGCCGATTTCGTCGAGAAAAAGGGTGCCGCCGTCCGCCAGATCGAATTTTCCCCGCCGACTGGCAGTCGCCCCGGTAAACGAGCCCTTCTCGTGCCCGAAAAGTTCGGATTCGATCAATTCTTCCGGAATGGCTGCGCAGTTCAACTCGATCATCGGTTTTGCCGCATTTTTGGATAACCGGTGGATACTCTGCGCCACCAGCTCCTTGCCGGTGCCGTGCTCCCCGCGAATCAAGACCCAGGCCTCGGAGGGAGCAACCCGCTCAACCAGCTGCCTGAGTTCCACCATGGCAGGGGAGGTGCCGGTGAGCTGGCTGGCGCGTTGGGTTTGCTGACGCAGAATCAGATTCTCTTTTTTCAGCCGGGCAAGGTCCAAAGCGTTGTTGATGGAGAGGATGATCTTATCGTAGGAAGGTGGTTTTTCAATAAAATCATAGGCGCCCATCTTGGTGGCCTGCACTGCGGTTTCAATGGTGCCATGCCCGGAAATCATGATCACCGGCAAATCCGGATGGGACTCCTTGATTTTTTTAAGCACCTCCATTCCGTCCAAACCCGGCATCCAGATATCGAGAAGAACCAAGTCAACACGCTCCTCCTCCAACAGAGAAAGACCCTGCTGGCCATCTTCGGCCAACCGCGTGTGAAACCCTTCGTCCGATAGAATACCGGACAGGGAATCACGGATACTCGCTTCATCGTCAATTATCAGGATTGTCTTTGCCATCGCCGTTTCACTGCTGCCGTTTCACTGCTGCATTTGTTGCTGCATTTGTTGCTGCTGTTTGCTGAATTTGCTCGCCGATTTATAGTATACCATGCCCTGCCGGGCCGGGAACACGGTTTTCTAGCCGCTTCCGAGGGGCAGCTCAACGATAAAACGGGTGCCCTTGGGTTCGTTGTCCTTAACCCTGATATAGCCGTGATGATCCGCCACCACCGTGCTGGCAATGGCCAGCCCCAAGCCGGTCCCGGTTTTTTTCCTCGAAAAATACGGCTCAAAAAGACGCAGCTTGTCCTCGTCACTGACCCCGGAGCCGTTGTCGCGCACCTCGAAACTGACCAGATCACGCTCCTGGTCGCAGACAAGAATAATTTCGATCACCCCATTATCATTGGTGGCGGCCACGGCATTATTGAGAAGGTTGATGAGTACCCGCTTCATTTGCTTGACGTCAAAGGAAAACGAAGGAATCGGCCCTTCGACCCGCAACCGGAACTGTCTGTTCTTATGAGCCTCCTGATAGAGGACAAAAACCTCGTTGGCCATTTCCGCAAGGCTGCCCATGGTTTTCTGCACTGCAGGCATTCGGGCGAAGCTGGAAAATTCGCTCACCAATTTTTTCAGCTCTTCAACCTGGTTGACAATGGTCCTGGTGCAGACATCAAAAACTTCCTGATCCCCGGTCAACCGGTCGAGATATCTCTTGCGGAGCCGTTGGGCGGAAAGCTGGATTGGGGTCAGAGGATTCTTTACCTCATGGGCAATCCGCCGCGCCACCTCTCGCCAGGCCGCCATCCGCTGCGCTTTTTCCAGCTCGGTGAGATTATCAAACACCAGAACCACGCCCAAGGGTTGACTGTTTTCATCTTCCAAACGGGTTACATTCACCCGCAGCGAGAAGGTTTCATCGCCCACCGTAAGGCGAAGCGGCCTTTCGATTGAAGCCTTGCCGCTGCCGGGCAACTCGGCAAGGAACCCCTCCAGAACAGCAGTATGCTCCGGCCTGAGGACCGCGCGATACTCCTTGCCCTCAAAATTTCTGCGGTCAATCCGGAGAAGTTCCTCGGCAAAGCGATTGATCGTGCTGATTCGACCATGCTCGTCCAGGGAGATAACCCCGGCCGCCACGTTTTGCAGAACTATCTCCATATAGCGCCGCCTGCTCTCAGCATCGAGATTCCCCTGGCGCAGAGCGGAGTTTGCCGCCTCGAGCTGCTTTTTACTGGCGGAGAGATCGCTGGTCATCCGGTTAAAGGAATCAACCAGGGTCCCCATTTCGTCACCTGAGGTTTTTTCCAGCACAAAGTCAAGCTCACCCTCGGCGACCCGCCGCGTGGCCTCGGCAAGTCTGCCGATTGGGCCGGTAAGACCGGAGGCCACATAAAAGGCAAACCAGATCGCGCAAAACACGATCAACAGGGTCACAATCAGCAGCATAACCAGCAGACTGGTCTTGATCGGGGCCTTAAGGATCATCAACTGCTTGTACCCTTCATACCCTGCGGAAATGATCTGCATCCTCCGGACCCGCTCCTGGGGAATCAACATGGAGACGACCAGGACGCCTTGAAGCGAATCGGAACTGCCAACCCGGACCGAACTCACACCGCGCACCAGTTCTCCGGATGTCACCGGCTGGATGGTTATCTGCCCCTGATTGTCGGCCAGGGCATTACGGATCATGTTCAGCGGAATTTCAGGAACACCGTCGCTCATAATCTCCGGCCTGTAGGCTCGGGCCAGCACCTCCCGCTGCTCCGATATCACCTCGATTCCGACCAGTCCGTGGCTTTTCATAATGTCTTGCAGCACCGGATTCACATTTTCTCCGGTAATATCTCCGTAACGCTTCGATTCCAAGCGCTCGCCAATAAGACGGCCCTGACGTTCGACCTGATCCTGCGCCTCCTGATACGTATTCTTGGCAATGGAAATCGATTCCTCAAGGGACTGGGCGACATTGATATTGAACCAGTAATCCATGCTGGTGGAAACAAACTGCAGGGCGATAAAAAACAACAACCCGGTTGGGAAAAAAGACATGGAAACAAAGGCGATCACCAGCTTGGAGCGGAGCTTCGTTCCTAAAAATCGGCGGCGGCGCTCAAAAACAAGCTGGGCCAGATTGCGGAGTACCAGAAAGACCATCAACAACAGAAGAAGAACATTGAAGTTGATGAGTACGAAGATCAGGACATTGCCGCTGACCGGAAAGGGAACCTCGCCCAGCTGCACGATTCTGGTTTCAAAATAGGTCAGCAGGGGGATCAGAACGAGGCAGGCAAGGATGATCAGGCGAATGCGCTTCCTGCGTCGCAGCCTGTCCTTTCTGAGAACCTCCTCTTGGTCTGCATCCATGCTAATACCTGAATTCCACGGTGTACCAGGCGGTTTCAAAATCCCAGAGGCTCAAAAAGGGAATCACATGATGAAAATAGAGGGGCAGGGTTTTTTCCGCCAGCCGGGCTTTCACTTTAAGCAGGTATCCCGCTTCCGGCATCAGTGATTTTAAAGGCACTATCGTGAGGCCATTGAGCTGGGCCATATTCTTTTTCGCCTCAAACAATGACTTGGTGCGAAACGTCTGACCGGGAAGTTCCGAGCGGACAATACTGTATTCCTCTTTCAAGGTGTCATAGGTCAAGGTGTGGTCAAATTTAAGCGAAACAAGTTCCTGGTTCACCCAAGTGCTTCGTTTGCGTTCCAGGTTCACATAAAAACTGAAGGTCACCGGGATGCCGTTTTTGATCCCCTCCTCCATCTGTTTGGTAAAGGCATTGTTGACCGTCAGAAACAAGAGCAGGTCCGTGCTGGAATTGGTAACGATCAATTCATCAATGGTCGCGTTCTGGGCGAATGCGCTCTGCCCTCCGCCAAAAAAAATGACCATGGCAATAATGGAGGATAAAATGCAGCGAAATTGTCGTCTACTGAATAATGTGCGCATAATCAATTATATAGAAGTTAATATCCGAGTACCGAAGGGGTGGTTTGTAAATCGTATGCTGTGCATGCAGCCCTCTTTCCTCAAGCCTAGGATTTTGGGCCATTAATCTCAATCTCTTTTTAATATTTCACTCAACTTTCAGCCCCGCCTTTCCCTGCTCGCTTGCCATTTTTTCAGGACCATTTTCCTGGCTCTGTCCAAAAAAGGGCCGAAGGTTGCTGGGTCACCGGCACTCAAAGCGACCGCATCATGGAGCCGCAACTGCTCGGCAACCACTTCCGGCTCTACCAGATCAATCTTGTTGAAAACCATGAGGCAGGGCAGCCCATCCAGTTCAAGCTCCCGCAGCAGATCCTCCACCACCTGAATATGGTCAGCAAAGCGCGGATTGCTGATATCGATAACATGCACGAGCACGTCCGCTTCATGCAGTTCCTCGAGCGTCGCCTTAAAGGCCTTGAGCAACTCCTCCGGAAGATTTCGGATAAAACCCACCGTGTCAGTGATGATGACTTCCACATCCTCTGGAAAACGAAGCCGTCGGCTGGTGGGATCCAGGGTTGCGAACAGCTTGTCCTCGGCGATAATGGCGCTGTTGGTCAAGCTGTTCAGCAGCGTGGACTTGCCGGCATTGGTATAGCCGACCAGAGAGAGAACCGGCAAGTCCTTTTTACGGCGGCGCGCCCGCCGCTGATCCCGCTCGCGGCTGACCTCCTTAAGTTTTTTAGCCAGTTTGCTCAATCGATCATTGATGCGGCGGCGATCCACCTCAAGGCGGGTCTCGCCTGGGCCGCGCCCGCCGATGCCGCCGGTGAGCCGGGAGAGCGCATCGTCCCTGGTGGTCAATCTGGGCAGCATATACTTGAGCTGGGCCATCTCGATCTGCAATTTGCCTTCCCGGCTCAAGGCCCGTCTGGCAAAGATATCAAGAATCAACTGGGTTCGGTCAATGACCCGCATTTCCGTATGGTCGGTTATCGACCGCACCTGGGAAGGATTCAACTCCTGATCGAAAATAAGCAGATTCGCGTTGAGCCGCAACGCAGTGAGCATGATCTCACCAAGCTTGCCCTTGCCCAGAATCAGCTTGGGGTTTATCTTATCCCGTCGCTGTACCACGGTTTCGAGGATAATAACATCGGCGGAACGCGCCAATTCAACAAGCTCGTCCATGGATTCCCGGGCCTTGGCCTTGGAAAGCGGAGTCACGCTGATCAGTATCGCCCGGTCCCGACCCGAATCAGTCTCCCGCACCGGTCTGGCCTTGGCAAAGTCATCCTCAAGCGCAGCAACAAGTTCCCTGCAGGAAAAAGTCTGTTGAGAAGGAATCTCCGGCGGCAGCACAACCCAGTTCCTGCCTTCCACCGCCTGCGGCACCAGATGAGCGGAATAGAGCTGCGTTGCAACCCCCTGCTCCATCTTCACCACGGTCATCATGTCCAGCCGCAGGAAGAGCAGATCCATCAGATCGTCTTCGCTGATATCCTCGCCCGCAAGATGGGTATGCACACAACGCAACCCCTTGAGGCGGCCGCCGGAAGAGCGAAACTGTTTCAAGGCCGGGATCATGATGGACCTGTGATCCCCAACCATGACCGATTCGACCTGCCCACCTCGGCTGATCAACACCCCAACCTGTCGGCCGATCTCAAAGGCCATCGCACACAGCTCTTTTGCCAGCTCCGGACTGACAACCATATCCGGAGAAACCCGGCGGCTGCCAATGCGCTCAAGCCCTTTCAACTGAGCGGTTTTCAGACCGCTGGTATTCCCGGTTATCGTACCGATGACCATGCCTCTAGCAAAATTATATACCGTTGATGGCTCACAAAAAAAGCCCGTCAAAAAGCTCCGGGCATACAATCACAACCTGAACGTCTTGAAATTCCGTTCATGCTGAGCCTGTCGAAGCATCTGCTTCCGACATACTCTGCTTATAGC
>JAHJTI010000306.1 GCA_018829945.1 Pseudomonadota bacterium
GGCCAAGGAGCTTCGGGAAACCTTTGTCGTTGTATACCATGGCAAGGATGAATTGAAAAATATGCCGCGCAAACGGGCAGTTTGATGTACGAACCGTATCGGTTCCTGATGCCGTTTACGGCCTAAAATAAAAGTAGGCGCATAATGAGCCATGTTGTCGGGGTTGCCCGGCAACATGGCTTTTTTTGTTTTATGGGATGGGGATATCGGTGTTTTCTGCGGGAAGCGGTTCCTGGGGCCAAGGTGGGATGTCTTCCCGAAAGGCTTCCATGCTAACGGTGGGCCCGGGTTTTGTGCCGGGTTTGCCGGTGGCATTGTCCAAGGGGAGCATGATAATGCCCGGCGGAACAGGAAAGCCCCCTGTTGGAGGATAACTCGCTTTTGCCTGGTTCATGAAATCAAGCCAGATTGGAGCTGCGGCCAGTCCGCCGGTTTCGGTGGTTCCCAATGAGATATTCTGGTCGTGCCCTATCCAGACGCAGGTTGTCAGTTCCGGGGTATAGCCGACAAACCAGGCATCCACGTTCTGGTCGGTGGTGCCGGTTTTACCTGCAGCCGGTGCACCGAAGCTGCTTATGCCTCTGGCTGTGCCATCGGTAATAACTCCTTCCATGATGTGGGTCATCTGGTAGGCAATTCGTGGATCAAGGGCCTCCCTGTAAGCAGGCTGGTGTTCTTCAAGGACTTTACCGGTGCTGTCCACAATTTTTTCGATAAACAAAGCCTCGGGAATCCTGCCATTGTTGGCAAAGGCAGCGTATGCCCGGGTCAGTTCAAGAAGGGAGACGCCGGAAGTTCCCAGGGCCAGGGAAAGATCCTTGACCAGGGGGGAGGTGATGCCCAATCTGCGCAACAGATCAATGGTGCTGGCGGTGCCGACCTGCTGCAGGATCTTGATGGTGGGGATATTCCGTGAATGCACCAGTGCGTTTCTTAAGGAGGTGGGGCCTTCATATTTGTTGTTGTAATTCTTGGGCTCCCAATACTGTATCGAAGTGGCGCCTCGGAACTGGATCGGTTCGTCAACAATCATGGTGGCCGGAGTCATTCCCTTTTCAAGAGCAGCAGCGAAAATAAAAGGCTTGAAAGCCGAACCCGGCTGGCGTCTTGCCTGGGTGGCACGGTTAAACTGGCTTTTGCCAAAATCCGTTCCCCCGACCATTGCCCGCACATATCCGGTTTTAACTTCCATGGAGATAAGGGCAGCCTGGGGCAAAGTGTCGGCGTGCTTGCTCTGGCGGATGGCCCATTTGGCGGTGCCGCGTTTTATGGCCATGTTTGCGGCATTCTGCATGCTCTGGTCAAGGGTGGTGTAGATGCGAAGTCCTCCGGTCAGCAGGGCTTCGCTGCCATACTTGCTTTGGACGTACGCTTTGACATGTTCGATGAAATAATTGTTTTCAATGGGACCTTCGTTGGCCGGATTCCAGAGCAGGGTCTTTTCGTAGGCTTTTTGCGCGGCAGTCGGGGTGATATACCCTTCTTCGGCCATGCGGTTCAGGACATACAGCTGTCTGTTTTTGGCAAGCTTGAAGTTGCGAAAAGGTGAGTAGCGACTAGGTGCCTGGGGCAATCCTGCAAGAAGAGCGATTTCCGCAAGGTTGAGATCCTGAACACGTTTGTCGAAGTATATCTGCGCGGCGGCCTCGACCCCATAGGCGCTACTGCCAAGGTAAATCTGGTTCAGATAAATGTGAAGAATTTCCTCTTTGCTCAGGGCGGTGTCTATCCGGTAGGCGAGAATTGCTTCCTTGAGTTTGCGGGTGTAAGTTTTTTCAGGTGTGAGCAGGAGTGCTCTGGCGACCTGCTGGGTAATGGTGCTGCCCCCCTGGCCTCTTTCCCCGGAACGAATATTGTTGATAAGCGCCCTGGTAATCGACCAGGCATCAACCCCGCTGTGCTGATAAAACCGGGAGTCTTCTGCGGCCACAAAGGCTTGTGGAAGTAATTCAGGCATAGAGGCCAGCGGGACGAGGGTTCTGTTTTCTCTTGATACGTAGGTGATCGGTTGTTTGTTCGTGTCGTAAATAATGGAGGTCGTGGCTGGTTGGTAGCGTTTCAGCGCGCCGATTGCCGGAATATCAAGGGAAATAAAGAGGTAAAAAGCGCCGCCCAGACCGAGTGTCAGGAGGAGACTGATAGTGAGCAGGAAAAGGGTGAGTTGGACGTGGGTCCAAGTTCTGATTGTGGGTTGGCTCTTGTTATGCACGGCAAACACTGAGAAAAATATTCATTTATTTTATTGAAAACAGGGGCTCCTGTCGGCGTTGCTAGGCAATGCCAACGAAAGATAATACAGGTTTAGGCCGGTAAGGTCACTACATTTCTTGAAGGGGTGGTGCAGGGGGGCGAGAAGAAAGGGAAATAAAAAAAAGGATCCTGGGCCGCCACCGAGGATCCTTTACGGGGAAGGGATGATTGAGTCCGCTTTTACGGAAAGACAGAAGGTCGTTTGTCTTGTTGTCTCACATGGTCGGAGAACCACGTTTCCCTGTGTATTGTTACAGCAAAGTGTGTGCCAGTGTGATGGTTTTGCGTGGTTTTCTGCTTGTGATTGGTTTTATGTGGTGTGATTTCAGGGGGTTGACTGTTTTTTGTTTTTGTGTTTTTTGGGTTGTCCAGAATTTATCATGCGGGTATAGTTGTACGCGCATGGCTCATTTTGATCCCGTCTTGTCTCTGTGGTGGATCATTTGTCGCCATAGCAGAGCGATGTTGCCCGTGTTTTCTTGCGATTTTTTCAGTTTTGGGGGCGAGATTTTGCGCTCGGTGAATGAGTAGTTATATCTCTTTGTTTTGCCGATCTTATTCTGTGTTGCCGCCTGTGTGGCCGAACTCTTCTTGGATGGGATATTGCGCCATCCTGTTTGTCGGTAATTGAATAGTGGGCTAAATGTGCACTGTAAAAAGATCAAAAATAGGAATATTAAAAGAATAAAAACTTGACAATTGGTTTTTCCAATATATAGATTGGGTATAACATCATTTATCTTTGGGTAGTTTCTCTTTTCGGAACTCCCTGGAAACTTTACTTAAAAAACACGCAAAGGAGGGTCGTAGGAAGGGAATCTTATCTGGTAAATCGCAGGAGTGATTCGTTCGGGACCGCCATTCCGTTCGGGTTGACGATGAACCAAAAAAAAGCCTGGGAGATCAGGTTGTTTGATTGAGGAGAAAAAAATGGAAGGTCTACTTTTTTTAATTTTCTGGATCGGAGGTGCAACACTCCATACCGTATTTGATCTCAAAATCAAACCATTGATCCAGGCCAATGAGGAAACATTGCCGTGAAGTCTCAATAATGAGGCTGGGAGTCAGGTTTCGTCATTTATGCTGGATCGGAAGATTAAACGATTAAAATACGCAAAAGGAGTATTGTGTCATGAATAATTTCTTAGCTGGTGTATTACCGCAAGAGGGTGGCCTTGTCGCCGGACCCTCGCGTTCCTACAACGCCACTATTGCCATCGGCGGCTTGCTCGCCGCTCTTGGTCTTGCTGCCGGGCTGCATTCCATGTATGTCGGGCATGAGCATACCTTCGGCGTCACCCGGGATGTCCCGTGGGGGCTGCTGATCGCCACGTACGTTTTCTTTGTGGTCAGTTCAACCGGATTGTGCCTGGTGTCTTCCATCGGTCATGTTTTTGGCGTTGAGGCTTTCAAGCCCATTGCCAAGCGTTCGGTGTTCATGGCCATCGTAACCATTGTCGCCGGTTTTTTCGTGATCGGATTTGAGATCGAAAATCCCTGGCGCATGCCCATCTATAATATGCTGTCCCCTAATCCCACCTCCAACATCTGGTGGATGGGAACCTTGTA
>JAHJTI010000262.1 GCA_018829945.1 Pseudomonadota bacterium
GATCTTTTTTTCCGGCCGGTTGACGTAATTGAGCGCGCTGTGCAGGGTCGTTGTCTTGCCGGAACCGGTGGGACCAACGACAAGGACAAGGCCGTAGGGCAAATCCAGCAACCGCCGCAGCTCGATGAGATTTCTTTCGGACAACCCCATCTTTTCAAGCGGCAACGCGGACCCTGCGGCAAGAATACGCAGGACCATGTCCTCATTGCCTCCATGGGTTGGCAGCGAAGCCACCCGAAGCTCGATCTTGCCGCGGCGGGTTTTAAATTTGATTTTGCCGTCCTGGGGCAATCTTTTTTCCGAGATATCGAGCTTGGCCAAAATCTTCAGCCGGGAAATCAAAGAACGCTTATAGGCAAAGGGAATATTTTTATAATGGGAACAGATGCCGTCGACGCGGAACCGGACAGAGGTTCCCTTTTTGCCGGGCAACGATTCGATGTGGATATCGGATGCGTTGCGGGAAACAGCGTCTTCGATGATTTTGTTGGCCATCTGCACCACAACTCCATCGGCGGCGCTGCCGATCTCCTCATCCTCATCATAACGGCCGTCGGATTCCTCGACAATCTCAAGATCTTCAAAGACATCCTGCCCCGCATGATCCAGCGCGTATTTCCCGTAAAAAAAGTCGATGAACCTGTTGATGTCATCCTTGAGTCCCACGGCAAAACGAAAGGAAGCTCCCTGGAGAGCAGCGCGGATATTATCCTGCTTGCCGAGATCGTTGGGATTGTCGGCAAGCACAACGATGTTGCCATCGTCCTGACTGATGGGAACAAAAACATTGACCCGGAAATAGCTCTCCTTGGCCCCCTGAATGCAGGCGGGCGCTTCCGGCGCTTCCGTTTCAACAAACTCGACAAACGGGCAGCCGTAATATTCGCTTAAGGATGCCCCAAGCTGTTTCCGATCAATGCCGAAATCACCTAGCAGAACGCTTTCCAGGGTCTTGTTATGCTGTTTGGCCTTGACCCTGGCCGCATCAAATTGGGAGGGAGTCAACAGCTTGTTGCGGATAAGGCCGAAAAACTGGCCGTATTTGGTCGTACTCTGGGAGAGGGTGGTGAGCCGCTGCCTGGCGTTGCGATAGCCGGGATCAAGGGCGACCATTTCCTCCAGCGTTTTGATGGTGGAGGAAATGGAGCCGGTGCTTTCGTAAGTAAGGGCAAGCTGATCGAGAAGTTGGAGACGCTCGTTTTTTTGACCGAACCCTCCTTTTTTGCCCACTGCGGTGGCTGCCGCAGCTTCAAAATGCTCAATCGCCTCAAAGGGTTTGTCGAGTTGGAGACAGCACTCGCCGATTCTGGCATGAACCAGGGCTGACCGGTATCCGGTGGCGAGCAACATTCGCAGTTCCTCCCCGGCCTCACTGTAAAACCCCGCCACCATCAACCCAAGGCAGTTCTCGAAACGATCGGTCTCGGAGACCTGACCGGGTCTCCCGGAAGAAGCGCCACCCGAGGCGGCCATGCCCTGTTCGGTTTGCAGAACAACCAGCCTCTCCTCGACAATATCCCGAAGAATCGGCTCGTTTGCACCAACCTGTGAGAGCAATGACTCACACAAAGCCATTGCCTCGCTGACAAGTCCTTGTCCTGCGTACAAGTCGGCTTCGGCAAGTTTTGCCTCGATAACTTCCCTGGTGGCCGCGGTGGTTGTCATGCCCATTTCAACCGTTTACACACCCCTCAGGGTTATAACCGGGACGGTTTTCCCTTTGAACGTGAGATTGCCGGCAACAAGCGTGTGGGGGTCAGACACCGGCTCCCACCGACAGCCGACAGTAGTGTTAAGCTGTTCCGTTTCCTCATCAAGCCAAAAAGCCAAACCACTATTTGCTTTAAACAGGATGAGCAGCGGGCTGTCTGCCTTCAGGGCGGATTCTTCCATGCCCGAAGATTTGGCCACCGGAATGGTCAGCGCTTTCAGTGTGGCTTCATCATGAAAACTCAGCTCGCCTTGGACAACAAAGCCGATCTTGCCGAAAATACCGCGTTTCAACATTTTCATGGGGAGAAACGACCCGTATTTCCTCACTCTGGCCGCAGGTTTGTCTTCGTAGGCAATCTGATCCGGGAGAAAACCGACGGTTTTCCCGCCCCAAGTGGCAAGCGTCACAGTGTTCCATGGGCAACTCCCTGACTTTGCGGTTTGCCCGAGAGCGGATTCGACCGGAGCAGCGGCATCCGCCTGATATTCCGCACCCAACGCTTTGATCAGATTCTGCTTTTGCCTTTCCAGACGTTCCCGCAGCTCGGTATGGATGGCATGCAATTTTTCATAGCCGGGTGTTTTGGCAAAAAGATTTTCAACAGGAACAATTCGCTTTGCAATGCACTTGCCCAGTATGGTGAGGTGGGAGTTCACCGCATCGATCAGCGCCGCGGCCGGTTTGGCCGGTGTCGACGCACCGGGAAGTTCCAGCAATAAATCTTCGTCTTCGGATCCTGATGGAGCCGGGGAGACTGCTTGCGCAGGAGCCATTTTCACGCCGGCTGGTGTTTTCTGCTCACTCACGGAGACATCGTGCGTCTTGGGTGCAGCCGTCTGAAAAAGCTTGGTGTAATCTTTGGGGATATTGGGAATAGAGGACCGCAACTCGGAAAGGGTTGGGTCAATCAGCGTCTGCTCGATGAGGGCCAGGTTCTCGGCGCCCGCGGCAGCCCGCAGGGTTTGCAACCCTTCCTGCAAGGTCTTCGGAGCGGAGGTGGAAACGCTTTGCGGGGCAATGGCCATGGCTTCAAGCAGTCTGTCCATGAGGGAAAAAATTTCCGTCAGCGCGACAGCCTTGTCCACATCAAAATTGCCTTGAATGTCCTTAAGCGCTCTCCGGGCATTTTCTATGTTGCTCGCTGAAATCTCCCAATCCAGAGAAAGCAGAGCTTCCTCAAATGGGCTGAACGCATCCGCTCCATCGGAGGATAACATGGTGGCGGGCAAGGATTCATCTTTTGGCGGAGTCGAGGCGGCCGGAGTCCGACTCTCCTGCTTAGCGGAAGGGGGAGACGCAGACTGGGGTTGCGGTGCCGCAGCCTGCGGAGAAAACAGGTTGTCGATGGCGTCATCTATTTCGGCGTGGAAGTCACGATCAGGTCCATTGTCAGTCATACACTCCATTCTCCTTGAGAAATCGCCAACATCAAAACGTCACGGAAGGCTTATTTCGTCTCATGCAGCAGATGCTTATTGGTGACGTAACGAACAGTCTGCTTGCTGATTTCGCGCAAGGTCTCAAAAACACCCATCCCCGTGACCGCAGAAGCTTCAAAGGTCTTCACCTTGAAGACGTTGTTCAGATCGGCTTCAAGCTCTTCCACAGTCAGGGTGGGAATCGGGGTGTCAACAAGATCCCGCTTATTGTACTGAATAACCAGGGGCATATCTTCCAGTTTGAGCCCATATTCCAGCAGATTTGTGCGCAGGTCTTCCAGGCTTTCGATATTTCTTTCCCTGCGGACCTGGAGAGGGTCGGCCACGAAAACCAGGCCGTCCGCCCCTTTGAGAACAAGCTTACGGGTGGCGGCATACATGACCTGACCGGGCACGGTATAGAGCTGAATCCGGATATTAAATCCACGGATCGTTCCCAGGTTCAGGGGAAGGAGATCGAAAAACAGAGTTCGGTCGCCCTTGGTTTCGATGGTAAGCATCTTGCCGCGGGCATTATCCGCCATGGAGCTGTGTACGTTGAGCAGGTTGGTCGTCTTCCCGCAGCGACCAGGGCCATAATAGACGATTTTACAGTGGATTTCCTTTTTACTGAGATCAATGAGCGCCATTGGTCATCCTTCAAAGATTTGCAGGAGGGTTTCAGACAGATCGGTCACCCGGCAGCGCACCAGACCGAGCGAGACATCTTCTCCGAAAATGGTGATGAGGATAAGTTCATCGCCAATCCGGCCAAAATGGATATTCCCGTTTTTCCCCTTATGAAAAAGCAGGGAAAAATCCTCCTCGCCGATCAACTTGGCGATCTGGGAGGTTGCTCCAAGATTTGCCGCAGCCAGCGCAGCAAGGGAAATAGCATCGATATCATCGGCGTCACGCCCGCAATTGGACAGGATATTGCCTGCCCCGTCGATGAGCAGGGCGGTTCGGACGCCCGCCTGAATAAGCGAACTTTCAATGGCATTCCTGGCTTTTTCCAGAATCTCGGCAGTCAGGATAAAATCTTGCATACCCCGTTTTCTCCAGTGGCGAGGGTTAGGTGCTCCATCACAGCAAACAGTAAGGTTGCCGCACACAGAGGGGGCGAAGCACCTGCCACGAGGTGACTTCGAAACCGGCTGAAACGCTGTGTATTTGTAGAATTTCCGGCAAAACGCGTCTCTATCGTGTACATGGAAAAAAAAAACGTGTCAAGCGGAAAGCTTGAACAAATAGTGCATTGATTCCAATAAAATATGATGCTCGCGCACAGGGGAATCGACAGCGTACGCCACGACATGCATTGGAAAATTACCCGGCAGCCGCCGCGGCGAACGCGGTTTTTTAAGATTTCCCCCTCTTCCCCCCTTGTCTAACCGACAGGACATGGAGTATCGTATCGGCTCTGGAACCTGAGATACACTAACATGATAGGCAACAAGGCTATTTACCATGAACAAACCCGGCTATTTTGGACAATGGGGCGGTGCGTATATCCCGGAGGTGCTGTACGAAACCTTCCGGGAGCTGCGGGATGTGTACATCAAGGCCAAGGCAGACCCGTCTTTCTGGCAGGAATACGTCGAACTCATGGGCTCGTACTCGTGCCGCCCCACACCCCTCACCCATGCCGAAAACCTGACCCGTCACTTCGGCGGGGCACAGATCTTCATCAAGCGCGAAGACCTTAACCATACTGGGGCGCATAAGGCCAACAACGTCATGGGCCAGGGGTTGCTGGTCAAGCGCATGGGCAAAACCCGGGTGATCGCCGAAACCGGCGCGGGCCAACACGGGGTTGCCTGCGCCACCATGGCCGCCAAGTTCGGTTTTGCCTGCACCATCTACATGGGCGAAGAGGATGTCCATCGCCAGCGCCCGAATGTTTTCTGGATGGAAAAACTGGGCGCCACCGTGGTTCCGGTCACCACCGGCAGCCGCACTCTCAAGGACGCCATCAACGAGGCTTTCCGCGACTGGGTTTCCAATATGGACACCACCCACTACGTGATGGGCACGGTCTGCGGGCCGCATCCCTTTCCGGAGATGGTCGCCTGGTTCCAGTCCATCATCGGTCAGGAGGCACGCAAACAGATTCTTGCGGCCCACGGCACACTTCCGGCGCGGGTTTACGCCTGCGTGGGCGGCGGCTCCAACGCCATGGGAATTTTTCAGGGTTTTCTTGGTGATACCGAGGTTGAGCTGATCGGGGTGGAGGCAGGCGGCAAGGGGCTTGACACCGGCCAGCATGCTGCACGTCTTGCCAGCAACGATGCCTCCCCTGGCGTAGCCCAGGGGTACAAAACCATGTTTCTTCAGGACTCCGACGGGCAGATGCTCGACACCCATTCAGTGGCCGCAGGTCTGGACTACATCGGCGTTTCCCCTCTGCTCACCGATCTCTGGGAAAAAGGGCGTGTCCGCTTTGCCGCGGCCACCGACCAGGAGGTCATGGCAGCGTTGGATCTCACCATCAAAAAAGAAGGCATCATCCCGGCTCTCGAATCCACCCATGCCTTTGTTCATGCCTTCAAAGAAGCGGGAGATCTGCCGAGCGATCAGGCCATTATCATCAACCAGTCCGGCCGGGGCGACAAGGACATCTTCACCATTGCCCATGCCTTTGATGACCCGTCCTGGAAGGATTTTATCCGAAAAAAAGGAGAGGAATATGCAACTCGCTGACCAGCTCCGGGAAGCTCGGACAAAAAAAGACATCCTGCTCATGACCCATCTGGTGCTGGGCTATCCATCCTTTGCGGTAAACCGCGAAGTGATCCGCCAGATGGTGGAAAACGGGGTGGACATAATCGAACTCCAGATTCCCTTTTCCGAGCCCATGGCCGATGGCCCCATGATCATCAAAGCCAACCAGGAAGCCATTGCCAACGGGACAAAAGTTGCCGACTGTCTTGCCTTTGCCGCAGAAATGGCCGCGGAGCACGACATCCCCTTCCTGTTCATGACCTACTACAACATCCTCTTCAAATACGGGCTGAAGGATTTTCTGAGCAAGGCCAAACAAATCGGGATCAGAGGGTTCATCATCCCCGATCTCCCGCCCGAGGAGGGAGAGGAGTATCTCCGGCTGGTCACGGATCTTGACCTCGCCCCTATCCAAATTTTCGCCCCGACCAGCACGGAGGAGCGGATGCGGACTCTGGCCGGCCATGGAGCCGGATTCATCTACTGTGTGGCCCGCCGCGGCGTCACCGGCAGCAAAACCGAATTCGATGCCTCGTTCGATGCGTACCTGGACCGCTGCCGCAATGCCACGGACCTGCCGCTCGCCGTGGGTTTCGGCATCAGCAACCGGGAAGACGTTCAGGTTCTGACCGGCAAGGCGGACCTGGCGGTGATCGGCACCGCCACCATCAGGCTTGTGGAAGAAAAGGGTCCGGAAGCGGTGGGGCCTTTTATCGCGGGACTCCGCTGAAAAATGAAAGCCACCACCCCCGCCGACAATGCCCTGGCAGCGGAGACAGCCCGCTTCCATGAACTCGCGACGCTGAGCCTTGAGTGGATATGGGAAACAGACGTCAAGGGCAACCTCACCTATTGCTCGCCAAGCTGCAAGGCTCTGTATGGGTATGAACCCATCGAACTTCTGGGACGCAACATTATCGAAACGCTCATCCCCCCGGAAGACCGAAAAACCCAGCGGAAAATCATGGAAGAAATCCGCCTGAGCAAAAAACCCAGAAATGGCCTGCGCAGGCGGGGAATGCGAAAAGACGGCTCCACAACCCCCATCGAAACCAACTGCCTGCCTGTGCTGTCCGGAAAAACCGTGATCGGTTTTCGCGGTCTTTCCAGAGACATCACCTCGCTCCGGGAATTGGAACTCCACCTCGAACACAAGACCCGCGAACTTACCGAGGTCAACAACGCCCTCACCCTTCTCCTGCATCAGGGGGCCGAAGCCAGAGCAGAACATGAACGCAGGATCCACGACAATCTCCAGCGGCTGGTTGTCCCCTATCTGGAAAAGATACAAGGGCGCTGCAAAGATCAGGAATTGGAACTCTATCTGAGGGTGGCGATCGCGAACCTTGAGAAAATCACCTCGACCTTCAACCTGACGCTTTCCTCAAGGCTTGGCGGACTCACCCCCCGCGAACTGGAGGTGGCGGAGTTGATCAAGCAGGGAAGATCCACCAAACAGATGGCCGCTCTCCTGGATCTTTCCAGTCGAACCGTCGAGTTTTACCGCGACAAACTCCGGCTGAAACTCGGCCTCAAAAGCAAAAAAGCCAACCTGCGCTCCTACCTTTCCTCTCTCGCCTGATGGCCTTCCGGCCAGACCCCGTATTATTTCCGTATTGCTATTGCCGGCCAACTCAATTATTAGAAAAAATTCAGCTATACTTTTATTAAGAGTATAATCTTCAAAGTATGCAGGAGATTAACGCTTTTCTTGCTCTGTCACCAAACCGGGGGGATTGGTGACAGAAAATGTACCCGCCGTATTCCTGACATCATCGCCAGGAAATTGTCTGTCCCGGCTTCCCGGTCGCAGAAAGCACGGGAAACAGAAAAATAACAGGAGCACACGTTGGACACCCCCCAAACCCTCCCCCCGGACCTTCTTCTCCAGCTTTCCAACTCACTCTGTGACGACATCTGCTGCGGGGTTTTCGTTGTCGAAACTTTCCGTAACGATGCGGGCAATCCGCAAAATTTTATCGGAAGAATCGCCAACAAACCCTTTTGCGAACTGCTCTCCGTAAACAAAGAAACGCTTCTGGGGAAGGAGTTGCCCAAGTCTCTCGTCACAGGTTTCCCGCTACGGGACATGCTTCTGGAGGCATCCGCCGCAGAATCCCGCAAATTTTTCAAAGCCCATCTTCCCGACTGCGACTCCCCTTGCAATATTCTTGTGTATTCGCCTCTGCCGGGCTTTCAGGCTGTCATCATCAAGGGAACGTACGCAAAATCGAGAAACGGTCGCTTGACCAACATGCTGTGCGGACCGGACTCCATCCCGGACCAGGCGGAAGAAGTCCTTGCCGGCCTGGGAGAACTCTGCACCGTAATTGATGAAAATTTCGTTATCCAATACCAGAACTCCCTTGCCAAAAAATTCTGGGGGAACTGTCTGGGCAGAACCTGCTATGACGCGTACCAGTGCCGGACCGACAAATGTGACGACTGCCACGCGGCAAAGGTTTTCAGCGACGGGGAGATCCATAAGGGAGAAAAAATAAGGCGCACCGCTGAAGGCGACAGGCATCTGGAGATAACAGCCACGCCGCTGCGGGACGCCACGGGTGCAACCAGGTCGGTGGTTCTGCTCAGCAGGGACATGAGCAGTCATAAAATGGAAGAAAAAAGCAAGGAACACCTCATCAAGGAGTTACAAGCCTGCCTGTCCAACACAAAACGGCTCACAGGACTCCTGCCCATCTGCTCCTACTGCAAAAAAATCAAGGACGCCAACGGAACATGGCAACAGCTTGAAAGCTATCTCCGCAGTCACGCCGAGGTGGAATTCAGCCATGGCATCTGCCATGAATGCGGCCAAAAACACCACCCTCAGGTATTTCCCAAGAAAAAGTAATCGCCCGCGATGTCCTGATTTCGCCTTTTTTTAACATTTTATTTTACAGTTCCCTGGCATACAGAGTATTTTTATGGGATAGATAAGTGTAACAGATTCTCCGGCACACTCGGACCGCTAATCGCCAGGATTACGACAGATGTCATGACCCCGAACAAAACCTTAAGTGAAATATTCAGCAAGGTCAACATGAGCGAGCTGCCGGCCATGTCCGACCATGTCCAGGAACTGCTCCGACTGCTGAATCGCGACGAGTCCAGCGCCGAGGAAATCGCCGA
>JAHJTI010000263.1 GCA_018829945.1 Pseudomonadota bacterium
AGCTATAATCTCAGCCCGGCTCAAAACGATCTGCTCCGCGCTTTTTTTGACCTGGCTCAGGAGTTCGACACCAATGATGATTTCTATCGGGTCTGCGTGGCAGCTCTTTCCGAGTTTCTTGGGTTGCACAGCCGACTGTATCTTTTTGACAAGAATCAGGAAAAGCTCATTCTTGTCTGCGACAGCCGGAAAGGATTGCAGGTGGAATCGGATGATGCCCCGGATCATGTGCGCTTGACTTTTAAAAGCTACGAGAGCGAACGTTCGCTGCTTGTGCCGATTCACAGCAAGCCGTCCCCTGACTCATTGGACGGTGGAATGCAACCGATCAATATGCAGGTAATGGGGGTTTTTGAGGTATATCCCCTTGAGAAAATTTCCAAGGCCGACCGCTTTTTTCTGCGCAAATACACGAACCGTATCGGCTACAACCTGCACAACCGGATGATCGCCCAAGAGAACATCCGCCATCTCAAGTTCATCAACAACCTGGTGATGGACATCGAGCACAACGTCATCACCCCCAACATGTATTTTAAACATCTCTTCAATCAGCTCAAGGCCCGAATCGGGGATATCGACGAACTTGAAAGAATGATTGCCGGATTTAAGGCTGCCCAGGGGGTGCCCAGCGGAAGCTGTGAACTGGTGATCAATAAGGTGAGTACCCTGCACCAGAGCCTGCTGGAAAACCATCGGGAGTTGCTGGAGCACCACGCCAATTACAGCCTCTTTTTGGAAAGTCTGTTCCGGCGGGATCATTTTGCCCAGGGGAGGTTTGTGCTTAGGCCTCGAAAATGTTCAATCGATCGTGAGATTGTCTCTCCTCAGCTTGATCATTACCTGAGCAGGTTCGGAGCCCGGGGGATTGTGGTGGAGAAGCCCGAGGATATGCAGGAAGAAGAGCTCTTTCTGCGGGTGGATGTCGGGTTGCTTTCCCAAGTCTATGCCAATCTGTTTTCCAATGCGGTGAAGTACACCGGAGAAATTATGAACCGTCACGGGCAGGTCAGGAAAGCCGTGGCGTATGGCCGTGAACTGCTTATCGATTACTTCGGGCCCGGCAAGGGTGCGGTGAAGTTTAACGTATTCACCACCGGCAAGCATCTTTCCGAGGGCGACGTGAAAACCATTTTTGCCGATGGGGTTCGGGGAGAAGGAGTGAAGAGCGAGCCGGGAACCGGTCATGGTCTTGCCTTTGTCAAGCAGGTGGTGGAGATCCATGGCGGAGTTGCGGGTTACGAGGCCACGGAAGAAGGGAACAACTTTTATTTTATTCTGCCTTTGTCCGATCCGGATAACATCCACCCCGTTCAGGGCTAAAGGGGAATTGCCGAGGCATGTTTCCCCTAAAAGACGATATTCCCTCCCGCCATTTTCCTGTTGTCAATCTCGTGCTCATCATCGCCAATATCCTCAGCTTTACCTATGAGATGAGCCTTGGACCGCAACTGGAAAGCTTCATTGTCACCCATGGTTTTGTGCCGGTTCGTTTTTCAGCTGAACTGGCAGGAAATTTCATGCCACTCTCCAGTTATCTCCCGGTTTTCACCTCCATGTTTATTCATGGCGGATTGCTGCATGTTTTTTCCAATCTCTGGATGCTGTGGATCTTTGGCGACAACGTGGAAGATCGGATGGGGCATGGCCGGTATCTGTTGTTTTATCTTCTCTGCGGTGTTGGCGCTGCCCTTGCCCAGTTCTGGGCCAATCCCCAGGCCCAGTCTCCGATGATCGGAGCGAGCGGGGCCATTGCAGGGGTTCTTGGCGCTTATTTTCTTCTCTATCCCCGCGCCCGGATACTGACCTTCATCCCGATTTTTATCCTCTTTTATCTGGTCGAGATTCCGGCCTATTTCTTTATCGGTTTCTGGTTTCTCATGCAGTTTTTGCAAGGCGCTGCCCAGCAAGTTATCGTGGGCCGGCTGGCTGAAGGCGGGGTTGCCTGGTGGGCACATGTCGGGGGCTTTGTGGCCGGGGTGGTTTTGTTGTATTTTTTCAAGCGGGAAGAGAAAAGAACGGACCGGGTGTGATGGAGTCGGGGATGCAAGTGTTTCGCCTTTTCTGCAACCCCATATGAACCGCCCTTCGACAGGCTCAGGACGAACGGAATTCAGGGCAGGATTTTCTTGCAGCGAATAACCCTTGTTCATCCTGAGCTTTCGTCATTTTCAGGGAGCCTTGAAGAAGGATCAATGGAGAGGGGCACCTCCAAATATCACAACTCGGCTTTTTTGCTTTCCACATAATGGGCGGCAGCCAGTGCTGCGGTGCAGCCGTCCCCTGCGGCAGTGACGATTTGCTTGGCGTATTTTTCCTTGAGATCGCCAACAACGAAGATGCCGGGAGTGTTGGTTTCGCATTTTTCGTCACCAATCACATAGCCGTCGGCATTCATTCTCGTGCCTGCCGGAACCAGGGAATTGTTCGGTTCAAAGCCGATAAAGACGAATACTCCGTCGGTGGCAAGGGTATTTGTTGCGCCATCCTTGGTATTCTTGGTGATCACCCCGTTCACCCCTTGCTCATTCGCCTGAATCTCGGTAAGAACCGTGTCCCAGAGGACGGTGATCCGTTCCTCGTTCAACACCCTTTTCTGCAGGATCATCCCGGCCCGGAAGGCATCCCGCCGATGGGCGATGTACACCTGTTTGGCGAGTTTGGCCAGGTAGAGCGATTCCTCCAGGGCGCTGTCGCCGCCGCCCACCACCACCACGGTCTTGTTGCGGAAAAAGAATCCGTCGCACACGGCGCAGTATGAAACTCCCTTGCCATAATATTTGTCTTCCCCCGGGATACCCAGTTTTTTGGGGCTGCCACCGGTGGCTAGAATCACAGCGTGGGTGGCAAGTGTCTCGCCGTTGTCAAGGGTGACGGTGTGGTGGTTGAGGCCCGGCTCAACCGAGACGACTTCACGATTCATCACCTCAAGGTCATAGGCAGCAGCATGCTGGGAAAATTTCATGGCAAGTTCCGAGCCGGTTATTTTTTCTGTGCCGGGCCAGTTTTCTACTTCATCGGTATTGTTGAGCTGTCCGCCGGGAATGCCTTTTTCAATGAGCACCGTTTTGAGTGCGGCCCGTTGAGCATAGATGCCTGCGGTATAGCCGCCAG
>JAHJTI010000264.1 GCA_018829945.1 Pseudomonadota bacterium
CGCAGCCAGATTGTCCAGAAAGAAAACCCGTTCATGACTCTCTCAATGACCTGCCGGTGAGTTGAATAAAAAGATCTTCCAGATTGGCCGGCCGGCGGAGCCAACTGCCTCCCCCGCTCAGTATTTTTTCCAAACGGGAACACTCTTCCTTCGCATACACATACAGCTTATCCCCCACTCTTTCCAGGGTGGCGTTGCACTGCTCAAAGGAAGCCTGCAATGCGTCGAGTTCGGAGGGTGTTCCATCCACCTCAAAAACCTCCAACCCTACAAAATCAGTGATGAGCTGGCGCGGTTCGCCCTGCACCACAACATGCCCATGATCCAGGATCAATACCTGCTGGCTCAAGCGGGAAACCTCTTCAAGATAATGACTGGTCAGAAGCATGGTGGTGCCCTGTGCCTGAAGCGTCTCGAGACGCTCCCAGATCAGATGACGGGCTTGCGGGTCAAGACCAATGGTGGGTTCATCGAGAATAAGAAGCTCAGGATCGTTGATCAGGGCACGGGCCAGGAGCAGCCGCCGTCGCTGCCCCCCGGAGAGATGCTCGATGATCTCGTTTCTCCGATTGTGCAGGGCGAAAAAATGCAGAAGCTCTTCAACCCGAACACGGGCAAGACGGCGGGGAATCCGGAAATATCCGGCGTAGGTGTAAAGATTTTCTTCCACGCTCAGGTCCGGGTCAAGACTGTCCGCCTGGGGCACCACCCCGATCCGGGCCTTGATTTGCCGGTGAAATCGAGGCGCCTCCAAATCAAAAATCCGGATTTCGCCCGCGCTTTTTTCCACCAGACCGAGGAGCATGTTGATGCAGGTGGTTTTTCCAGCGCCGTTAGGCCCGAGAAAACCAACGCATTGGCCCCGGCGAATGGAAAAGGATATCTTGTCCACCACAAGCCGCTCACCGAACCGTTTGGTGAGACCGGTAACAGAAACGACGGCCTGATTGTTGGGATCACCCGGTAAGGATTCTGGTTGAGAAGTTTCCTGGATCATTGCGCCAGTATACCCCAAACCTGCCCAATCATGCCATCATTCCCTCTCCCTGAGCAGCATCCGTTTTTCCTCTAAAAAATTCCTCCCATACTTGACACAATAAAACATGTGTTATATTTTAAAGATAACAAGTGATACACACAATAAGGAGTTTTCTATGGATTGGCTGTTGCTCATTCACCAAATACCGGCAAAACCCACTTACTTCCGGGCCAAGATCTGGCGACGCCTTCAGCAGCTCGGCGCAGTACCGATCAAACAATCGGTGTACGCCATGCCGCACAAGGAGCAATCTCTGGAGGACCTGACCTGGATCGTCAAGGAAATCACCGATGGCGGCGGCGAGGCAACGATGATCCAAGCCCGTTTTATTGAGGGATTGAGCGACCAACAAGTTGTCGGCCTGTTTCATGCTGCCCGGGGGAGCGATTATGAAAAAATAGCAGCCGAACTCCGCGCCCTGAGAGACGAATGGCATTGCCAGGCAGATGAATCCGCATCCGACTGTCTTCTCGGTTTCCGGACCCGGCTGGAAAAAATACGGAAACAGTTCACCGACGTCGTGCGGATAGATTTTTTCAAGACTCCGGAACAACTCCAAGTGCACGCAGCGCTCAACGATCTCGAAACAACCTTTATAGAACACAGGTCAACGGAACCGGCAGCTTTGGAAAAATCAGCCGGAATCTCAGAGTTGACCGGGAAAACCTGGGTGACCAGAGAGAATGTCTATGTGGACCGGATCGCCTGCGCCTGGCTGATACGCCGCTATGCCGACTCGGATGCCCGTTTCCGATTCGTGGCCAGCAGCCGGTACTCCCCCGAACCAGGAGAAATTCGCTATGACATGGCTAAGGCGGAATACACCCACGTTATGGACAAGTGCTCCTTTGAAGTGATGATCGAACGGTTCGGACTCACTGATCCTGCCTTAGCCCAGGTAGCAAGAGTTATTCACGACATCGACCTTAAGGACGCAACCTTCAGCCTGCCGGAAACAGCCGGGGTTCAGGCGCTTTTTGACGGGATCACCGCCACCACCGATGACGATATGGAACGTATCAACCAGGCCAGTACCGTTTTAGACAACCTGCTGGCCTTTTTCAAAAGCAGAAACAACCCATAACCAGGAGGAACCGCCATGCCCCCAACCGAAAAGCACTTTGAAACCAGCTTGAAAAGAACCGGCAAGGAATACACCGATCTGCACTGCTGGATCGACGACAAAGACAACAAAAACGAACGCCACGATTTCACCCGCATCTGGGATTTCGGACCGCAAATCGCCGAACAATACGGCGAGGAGGGAGTGCGGGAATACATCGAGCATCTGCGCGAGGACATGGAAAACAAATTCAAAAAAATCCGGCATCAATACAAGGACGCCATGAAAGAAGCACAATTATATTTCGGCATCGTCCCGCAGGAGAAATAACAATGATCAACAATTATCACATCGCGCAACAGGATATCGATCTGCTCCGCAAAGCCGGGATGAACGAGCACGACCTGAACCACTCCCGCAAGGTAGCGGCCAAGGCTCTTGAAATCGCCCGGCGCACCGGTGCCACCCTCGATCTTGAACTAGTGGGGCGAGGAGCGCTCTTCCACGACCTGGGCAAGACCGCCACCCACGCAATGACCCACGGCAAAATCGGCGCCGAACTCGGGGAAAAACTGGGACTGCCGCCGGAAATCACCGCCATCATGGAAAAGCATATCCGCGGCGGCCTTACCGAACCGGAGGCCGTGGAACTGGGTTTGCCGGTTAAGGATTACACCCTGCACCGACTGGAAGAGCGGATTATAATTTATGCCGATCGAATGGTGGACATAATCCATGACGGCATTGTAGAAATAAACGAGGAGAGTGAAGCGGAGGTTCGTTTCGTGGAGATACTCACCACCTATCCCAAGTACGGAAAGAACGAGATCACCCTGAAGCGGTATCTTGGCTACCACGAGGAAATCCAGGGGCTGATCGCCGGCCGGGTAATCGACGCGCCACGCCTTAAGGGAATGCTGGCCCAAGGCGGCGTCACCCTGCTGGATGTCCGGCGCAAAGCCGACTACGAGGCCGCACCCGATATGATTCCCGGTGCAATCTGGCGCGACCCGGATCAAGTTGCACAGTGGGCCGAAGAGCTACCCGCCGGAACCGCCGCCGTCATTTATTGCGTCCGAGGCGGTTCGGTGAGTCAATCGGTAAGCGACAGGCTCCGGCAAAAAGGGGTTGATGTCGCCTATCTTGACGGGGGTATCAAGGCATGGACAGCACAGGGAAAGACTCTGCCCTGAAGATATCGGCAAGATGCCGGAACGGCCACCTGTTCCAACGCAATAACGGGTGAATGACATGACCTTTTTCGATTTTTTCAAAAAAGAAAAATCCTGCCGGCTGCTCACCCATCTTGAGGGACCGCTGGTCGAAAAATACCGACACTTCAGGGAATTTATCTCCCTCAACAGGGATACGTTGAGCCTCATGGCGGAACTGGAGCAGATTCACTACGGCGGCGCCTTGTTCAACGAAAGGAAAATACGGGATAAAATTGAGGAGCTGCTGGAAACCACCGCCAGTTTAACGGAAACCCTGAACGACGCATCGAATAACA
>JAHJTI010000265.1 GCA_018829945.1 Pseudomonadota bacterium
CCTCAAGTCCAAGTTCTGCCTGCCAACCCAACATTTCGCGAGCTCGGGTCGGATCAGCATAGCAGGTCGCAATGTCACCCGGCCTCCTGGCCGTGATAACATGGGGAATATCCTTCCCGGCGGCTTGAGCAAAAGCCGCCACCATCTCAAGTACCGAATAGCCGCGCCCGGTTCCGAGGTTGCAGAGCATCAATCCCGGGTTAGATTCCAATTTTCTCAGGGCATGCAGATGCCCTCGTGCCAAGTCCACCACATGGATGTAATCGCGCACTCCGGTGCCGTCTGGGGTAGGGTAATCACCGCCAAATACGGAAAGTTGCTCAAGTCGGCCCACCGCTACCTGGGCAATATAAGGCATGAGGTTGTTCGGAATCCCGGTTGGATCTTCGCCGATCCGGCCGGATGGATGTGCACCCACCGGATTGAAATAACGGAGGATAGCGACCTGCAGTGTCGGGTCTCCAACCCGTGCATCCATAAGTATTTGCTCAATCATCAGTTTTGACCAGCCATAAGGATTGCTGGGCCGGACAGGAAAATCTTCGCGGATCGGCACGGTATCAGGGGCTCCGTAAACGCATGCCGAAGAGGAGAAGACAATCTGTTTTACCTGGTGCGCTGCCATGCATTCAAGAAGCACCAGGGTTCCAGTGAGATTGTTGTGATAATAGCGCAACGGTTCGGCAACGCTTTCTCCCACCGACTTAAGGCCGGCAAAGTGGATCACGGCGGAGATGGGGTGGGACTGGAACACCTCATTAAGAGCAGGCCGGTCGAGCAGATCGACGTTATGTACGATTAAGGACTTTCCTGTAAGTTCATGAACCCGCGTTAGGGCCTCAGGGTTCGAGTTGGTGAAGTTGTCTACCACCACGATGTCATAACCGTTCTGCTGCAGTTCCACGATAGTGTGTGTGCCGATATACCCGGCGCCTCCTGTGACTAAAATCGTTTTCATCTGTTTTCGTGGCCTCTGAATATATTTTCTGACTTGCTGTATCTTGTTTGTGAAATCAGTTTGAGAATAATAGTTGCCGTTACTATACCCAAAAGGGCTCCCAAACTGTCAATAATCACGTCACCAAACAGGGGAGTGCGTTCCACTGTAAAAAATTGCATGAATTCGCTTGCCAGGGCAAGGAGGGTGAGATCAACGAAAATCCTTGTCGGTTTCTCCTGGACAAAACAGATACAGCTGAAAAGTCCGAGCAGGAGAAAACCTGTGAAATGTCCGATCTTCGTTATGTGCATGGGAAGTTTCGCCATGGAAAATCCGCTGATATCGTACGTCAGCGAGGAGAGATAGCGCACGATAAGGTCTTTGTATTGCCCCGGCACAGTAACGCCGGCCAGGACGAGAAGCCCGACTCCCAGAACGATCAGTGAGAGGGGGATGTTTTTCTTCGGGGTTTTGAAATAAGGCGTTGCAAGAACCAGGAGAAAAACGGCCCAACCGCAAAGCATGGGCCATCGGGAAAAAGCATACAGCGATGACTCCTGCGCCATGCGCAGACTCAGATCTTTGGCAAAGACTTTTCCAGTTGCCTGATTCAGTTCGACTCGAACAAGAATTTTTTCTGCCCCATCAGGGATATGAAAAACAGTGCGGAACGGCGTCCAGTTGGCGCTCCCGTTCATTTCTATGGCAACCCCCGTTCCGGGAAGCCATTTACCCGTTGGGCCAAGGCTGGTAATAACCACTCTGGCCTGGTTCCATGCCAGCTTTCCGGCAATAACATCTTCCGTTTTAACCGCCCCCCGGAGCAGGAGGGGAGTTCCTGTCTGCTCGGCGGAAAGGGTCTGGCTCAGGATCACGCTCTTGGCCGGGTCGCTGTTTGCGATCAGCAGCTCGCCATTTGGCGCTGCGGTTATTGATGGGCCGGATTGGCCTTTCCAGCCGGACAGCTCCTGCCTGAAATCAGGGTTTACGAGCAGTTCCTTCCCCAGAGGCTCGTACTGTCGCGCATAGAGGTGAACGAAGATGGTGAACGCTGCCAGGCAAAGGAAAAGAGGGATGGCGATGCGCATGGTCGGGTGGTGAGTTTCCCATCTTCTACATAGTGAATTCATTTTCTGCTCTGTCCTCATTATCACGCAGGATTCGTGATGCCTCTTCAGCGATCAGGCCAGTAAGGTATATCCAGAATGGCTCTTTTTTCACCGTTTCGCTTATAACCTGGGGAGGGAGAAATCGCACCATCTCATGCGCAAACCCTTGGCGTGCTCCGGCATCCCTGCTCAGCAGGTGGACCCGTTGTGTCAGCGCATCGAGAAAGGACTCCTTGCAAGTTTTTTCTCTTCAGGACAGGGAAAGGAGTGCGGGCAACTTGATTTTTTGCACCAAAACGGCAAGTTTAAGAGCAAATCCACCTCGATTAAAGGAGCTTTTCTTGTCATATCGGCAGGTTAATCTGGTCCGACACCGGTCCACTTACCTGTAGCGTCCACTTTCTTTATTCCTCTACGTCCCTGACACCATTGAAAAATGATACGATTAGGTTGCGTATTCATAAGCAAATTGATACGATTACTCCATGCAAACAAATCATTGGATATGGCAACACCGCAACTGGCCTGCATTTACATATGACGCCAGTGTATTGCTCGCAGACATAGGCGCTGTTTCCCGGCTGGCAGGCAGATTGGACACGATCTATCGCACACTGAACAACGAAGAACAGATGACCGTTCAGGAGCAGGTGCTGGCAGATGATGCCATGGAGACATCTGCCATCGAAGGAGAAGTCCTGCGCCGCAGTTCAGTTCGGGCATCAATCCGCAGGCGGCTCGGTCTGTCCGGAGAGTCCGCAGACTGGGACGCCCAGGCGGATGGCCTTGTTTCCCTGCTCCTTGATGCCCGAAGCAAGCAGCACCAGCCATTAACAGAAGAAAGGTTATGCAACTGGCATGCAGCCCTGTTTCCTACAGGGTTTTCAGGGATGACAAAAATTCGAATCGGTCACTACCGTGGCGAAGAAGAAATTCAGATTGTGTCCGGCCCATTCGGCAGGGAAACGGTTCATTACATCGCTCCACCACAAAAAATCCTGGCCAAAGAGATGGACCAATTTTTTTCCTGGGTCAACAGCATCAATGAGCCAGAACCACTGATCAAGGCTGGAATCACTCACTTGTGGTTTGTCATGATCCATCCTTTTGACGACGGCAACGGACGAATAGGCAGAGCCATTACAGACTACCAACTGGCAGGAAATTATCCGGCTGTCATGCAATTCGCCTCCTTCTCCAAGCATATCAGCATCGACAGAAAAGGGTATTATCGCATCCTTGAGACTGCCGGCAAAGACGGACTGGATATAACCGGCTGGCTGCAATGGTTTTTACAGACACTTAAAGCTGCCATAAATGAAGCAGAATGGGTCGTTGAA
>JAHJTI010000266.1 GCA_018829945.1 Pseudomonadota bacterium
GATTCAATCCTTTCCCCCAGGCCGCTCAGGCCGGTGCCGAGCACCAGGACAATCTCCGGCAACTCGGGCATACGATCTTGCAAAAAACTGACCGCTTCGTAGACCTTTTGCTTAAAAATCTCCATAACCATTCATCCTTGCTGACTCATTCCTGTCTTAATAGAAAAACTCGGAGCCCACAAAATTTCAACCGAGAAATACCCGCACTGCGGTGGGCATAGTATTATAACTATCATCTATTATTTCAGATAGTTGTTAAAATACTGACAACCGATAAGTATACACATCCAGCAATTATTTACCCGATTCGGGCGGAGAAAGGAAGGCGGATGGTGAAGGTGGTGCCCTGACCGGGCGTTGACTCGAAAGTGAGGCTGCCGCCATGGATTTCTTCGATGATCTGCTTGCAGGAAACAAGACCGATCCCGTTGCCGTCTGGTTTGGTAGTGAAATGGTGCTGGAAAATTTTATCCCGAACCTCGTCGGAGATACCATGACCATGATCGATAATCTTCACCACGGCCTCATTTTCTTGAGAAAACAGAGCAATGGTTATGAACTCCCCGGCTTCACTGGCCTGGGCGGCGTTGACCACCAGATTGGAAAGCACCCGGCAAAGGCCAAGGGAGGAAAAAGGGAATTCCGGGAGATCACCGGTGATTTCCACTTGGATACCGCGACCGCCGATTTCCGGATGCACCGCCCAGGACGACTCCTGAAGATCAACAACCAGTTGAGCCAGAGAATCAACATGAATAGGGGTATCGGTGTGGAGTCGTCGAGCCTGGGCAAGAGCATTCTCCATGAGAGTGAGAAGATCCCCCCGAGACTTGATCATGCAGGCGAGATATCTGTTTCCGTTAAGCCCGGGGACGGTTCTTTCCATGACTTCCAGGAGATGAAAAGGTGTAAGCAGATTTTTCATATCATGCACCATGATATTTATCTGCTCATATTCTTTTCCGAGAATTTCAAGATCACGCCGGACTCGCTGACTCAAGGTTTTCATCATGGCAACCAACGATTTGGGCTGCCTTGAAAAATACTCCTGAAACACAGCAAAAGGGACTTGGAGAAGAAGGGAGGCTTCCAGGGCTGCAACGCTGGCGGAACGGGGCTGGCTCTCGATAATGGCCATTTCGCCGAAATACTCACCGGGCTTGACAATATCGATCACCCGGTTTCCACGAAAAACCTTGATCATCCCCTTCAGGACAATATACATTTCCTGACCGGAATCGCCCTCATGAAAGAGAATGGTGCCTTTTGCAAGCTCTACTTCCGAAGCCTTTTCCAAAAAAGTATTGAGATCTTCTCCGGAAAAAAAGTGAAACAGATCAATCGTGCTCAGGAATTGCAGCAGTTCGGTTCGATTCACCAAGACCTCATTCATTGGACATCAAGCTGTTTTTCTTTCAGCAACCATCTCATTGACTCTTAAGACTATAGCAGAGAAAAGTCGGCATACCTCGAAAAATAAGCCGAACTCGATTCTGGGAAATTTTCAGCCAAAAAAATCACAGGGCATGTTGCTCAACAAATGCCTGCACAGCCCCGACCTCGGCAGCCATAACCTCGCAACGGGTTTCCTTGTCGGCCAATGCGGCAAGATTTTCTGGCAGATCGGGCTCATGACCGATGGCGCGCCCAACGGCAGCACCGAACTTGGCGGGATGGGCTGTGGCCAGACAGATCATCGGCACTCCTTCCTCCCTGCCGGCCAATCCGGCTTTAACCCCCACAGCGGTATGCGGGTCCAGCACATAGCCATGCAGCGTATAAAAATCACGGATAGTATCGATGGTTTCCGCTTCGTTCACACTGCGCGAGGCAAAATCCGCCCGAACCCGCTCCTGGGCAAGTTCGTCAAATTGAAGGCTGCCGCTGGCTGCGAAGCGGTCCATATCCTGTCTGGTCATGGCAGCATCCTCGCCATTCAGGTAGTAAAGATACCGCTCGAAATTACTTGCCACCTGGATATCCATGGAAGGACTGGAAGTTTGCGCAACCGCTCCGAGGGAATAATCGCCGTTAAGAATAAAACGGGTCAGCAGGTTGTTCTCATTAGTAGCAAGAATGAGATTGCGGATATGAGCGGGCAGCATGCGTCGAGCCACATAGCCGGCAAAAATATCTCCAAAATTGCCGGTGGGCACCGAAAAATCGACCTTGTCGACTCCTTCGCTTCCGGTAACCTTGAGCGCGGCATAGATATAATAGACGACCTGGGCGACAATCCGGGCCCAGTTAATGGAGTTCACCGCACCCAACTGGTGTTTATCTTTAAAGGGCAGATCATTGAAGATGGATTTGACGATGGACTGCCCATCGTCAAAGGTACCGCGCACCGCAATATTAAACACATTGGCGTCGGTCACGGTGGTCATCTGCAATTCCTGGATGGGACTTACCCGCTTGTACGGGTGGAGAATGAAGATATTGATGCGCTCCTTGCCCCGCACCCCATAGAACGCGGCGCTGCCGGTATCTCCGGAGGTGGCCCCGACGATATTCATTTTGCCGCCGGATTCCTTGAGCAGATACTCGAAGACATTGCCCAGAAACTGCAAGGCCACATCTTTGAAGGCAAGGGTTGGTCCGTGGAACAGCTCAAGGATGTAGCAGTCACCCTGCTTGACCAGCGGAGTGATCTCGCGATGATTGAAGGTGCCATACGATTTCTCGACAAGAGTGCGCAGATCGTCCGGAGGGATATCGTCGATAAAGCGGCTGAGCACGGCGGTTGCCAGGTCCGGATAGCTGAGCTTTCGCCACTGCGTAATGGTTTCGGCGGAAATCTCGGGAATTTCTGCGGGCAGGAGCAATCCGCCATCGGTGGCAAGACCCATCATCACGGCCTGCTTGAAAGATATCGGAGCAATGCCGCCCCTGGTGCTGATGTATTTCATTTTTGATGTCCTTTGACGAAATCGTAGCCTTTCAGAGTTTGCAGCAACTGGTTCTTTGACAGGCTCAGCACGAACGGAATATCAATTGGTTAAAAAAATCCGTTCGTACTGAGCCTGTCGAAGAACGGTTGTTACGAGGCCATCACCTGTAGATTGTCGGCTATCAGCCTCATTTTCCGTTACGCACCAGCAAACTTGCGCTTTCCATCTCGGCAGGGATAGGCAACCCCATAAGTTCCAGGATGGTGGGCGCGATATTGGTGAGGGTGCCGCCATCTTTCAGACCAAGACCCGACTGGGCCCCAACCATGACCAGAGGCACCGGGTTTGTGGAATGTGCTGTTACCGGACCCCCGGTTGCTTTATTGATCATGACCTCGGCATTGCCGTGATCTGCGGTAATAAGCACCACTCCGCCGAGTTCGGTAAATCGATCGACCACCCTGCCGATGCACCGATCCACCGTCTCAACCGCGGTGATGGCTGCGGGCATTATTCCGCTGTGACCCACCATGTCGCAGTTGGCAAAGTTGAGCACCACCAGGCTGTACGGATTGTCTGCAAGTCGGCGCAGCAATTCCTCGGTCACCTCGTTCGCGCTCATCTCCGGTTTCTTATCATAGGTTGCCACTTCACGGGGAGATGGGAGCAACGCCCTGTCTTCCAACGGATACGGCTCTTCACGACCGCCATTGAAAAAGTAGGTGACATGGGCGTATTTTTCCGTTTCAGCGATGCGAAGCTGATGTAATCCGTGTCCGCTTACCTCTTCGCCGAGTATGCGGGTAAGGGCAACCGGAGGAAAAGCCACTGCCAGATCAAAATCCTTCTCATAGACGGTAAAGGTAAGATAGTCGGCTAGCTGAGGACGGTGAAGTACAGGAAAACCGGAAAATTCCCGGTCGACAAAGACATGGGTCATCTGCCTGGCCCGATCGGCCCGGAAATTGAAGAAAACAACCGAGTCCCCATCGCTGACAGAAGCAACCGGCTGCCCGTTATTTATGATGACAGTGGGCTTGATGAATTCATCGTTTTCACCACGTCCATAGGCCGCAGTCACCGCTTCCTGCGCATCCGTGGCAGTAAACATGCCCTGCCCATCCACCATGGCCTGCCAGGCAAGGGAAACTCTGTCCCAGCGGTTATCGCGGTCCATGGCATAATAACGGCCGCTGACCGTGGCAACCTGTCCCACGCCGATCCGGGAAATGGCATCACCAAGTTCGGTCATGTAACCGCCCCCACTCCGGGGCGGGGTGTCGCGGCCGTCCATAAAGGCATGGACATAGACCTTGGCAAGGCCCATTTTCTTGGCCATTTCCAGCAAAGCGACAAGATGGCGGATGTGACTGTGCACCCCGCCGTCGGAAACAAGACCCAGCAGATGCACCGCTGTTCCCTGCGCAACGGCGCGGCTGAAAACCTTGTTCAGCGATTCATTATTGAAAAAATCACCGGTTTCAATGGACCGGTTTATCCGGGTGAAATCCTGATATACTGTGCGACCGGCGCCGATGTTAAGATGTCCCACCTCGGAATTGCCCATCTGCCCTTCCGGGAGGCCGACCGCACCATTGTGAGCCACAAGTGTCGTGGCGGGCAGCGTTGCCTGCCATCGGTCCATGTTGGGTGTATGAGCAAGGTGGATCGCATTGCCTTCCCACGGCTCACCAACCCCCCACCCATCAAGAATGGCCAACAATACCGGCGTAGTCGTCTTCATCATCTCTCCAGAGCCACAGAGGGTTGTTCCGGTTCAGGGTGCTTCCTGGTCTATCTCCACCCTGGGAGCATCGTGCCATAATCCTTCGATGTCGTAAAAATTACGGTCTTCGTTGTAAAAGATATGCACGACCACATCGTTATAATCGAGCAGCACCCAATGCCCCTCGTTGAGCCCCTCGGTATTGCCGTCCTTGACATTTTTGTGGCGAAGAGCCGCATCCACTGCCTGGGCAAGACCCTGCACATGTCGGGTGGAGCGTCCGCTCATGATGACAAAAAAATCGGTAAAGGAAGACAGGCCCTGCACATCAAGAACGACCAGGTCCTCCGCTTTTTTCTCCAGGGCTGCCAGGGCGGCGAAGCGGGCCACCTCCAGACTTGAGGCATCCTGAATATCTTTATGGACCTTTTTCATTATGACTCCTTGTTGGGATAAAACCCCTTGTTCGCCATGAACAAAACGGGAGAGCTATCATAAACCGAGAGCGGTAAATCAGCAACCGGTTAGTTCTTGAAGTATTGATTGACCATTGTCGGAGAAGAAGAGCTGTGTTAGATTGTCAACGTTTACAGACTGACAATCAAGATTGAGGAATAACAATGCGAGACAGGATTCTGGCGGCTCTGGCAAAGATTCGCCCAACGCTCCAGGCAGACGGAGGCGATGTCGCCCTGGTTGATGTGAGCGAGGACGGCGTGGTCACGGTTCAATTGACCGGTGCCTGCAAGGAATGCCCCATGTCCAGAAATACGCTTAAAAACGGTATTGAAAAATTCTTGCAAGGCGAGGTTCCCGAGGTACGTTCCGTGGAATCCGTTTGACCTGATCCGTATTATTCCCTACTTAGTGTCCGTCCGGAAACGAGCAATTTCGTTCGAGTGCAAGGCGCGAGGAAGACGAAAAAGCGGAGCGTACATGCGGTACGTGAGCATTTTTCGGCGACTGAGCAACGCAGCAATCGGGCGAAAGGGGTGTTTCCGGATGGGCACTACTTATGATACCCTGTCCCGGCCTTGATGGAAAAAGCCCGGTACAGCTGTTCAAGCACCAGTAGACGGGCCATCTCGTGGGTAAAGGTCATTCTCGAGAGCGACAACACATAATCCGCCCGCTGTACAAGCTCTGCTGCTAGCCCGGTGGGGCCGCCGATCAAGAAAGCAATCTCCCGCACCCCCTGATCCTCCCAACGACTGAGCATGTCGGCCAGCTCTTCCGAACTGATTTGCTTGCCTGCCGGAGCAAGGGCGACAATCCTTGCCGATTGCGGCACGCTGCCCAGAAGTATCTGCGCTTCGTCGTTTTGCTGCCTTGCGGTGTCTTCTTTGGCCGCGGTTTTCTTTTCCTTGAGCACAGGCAGTTCAAGTTGGGCAAAGCGCCTGAGCCGGACGGCATAGTCGTCGATTCCGGCGGCAAGATACTGCTCCTTGGTTTTGCCCAGAAGCGGAAGAATAATCTTCACCGCCCTTTCCCCTATTTGCCTTGCTGCTTAAGAATCTCCGCGAGTCGGGAACGGAATTCCTGATAGTCGAGCTCCCCTTTGATCCCGGGGCAAGACTGCCTGATGGCCTCGAAATTGTTCTGATCGCTGAGCATGCTCGGATGCAAAGGCCATTGACTGCATCGCCACGGTTTGCCGGAATGCACCGTGCATCCTTCATTGAAAAAGATGCAGTGACCGTCAACGGTCTTCATTTGCACGATATCTCCGGTAATGCGCAGATATTTATCCTGCACCTCGGCAAGAGGCAAATGCAGGTGGGCAACCAGGCGTGTTACATCCTCGCCATCCAGTGAGACGGTGGTTTCACCCTGACAGCAATGGCCGCATTGCCGACACTGAAATATATCCTTATCCTCAACCATATTCAATCACCTGCCTTAACAATTAATTTTCTCATCACCAGCATTGAGGCGCTTTCCAGTGGCCCCTCGACGAAATATATAACCGAGGGTCCGGTAGATCAGCTTGGCCACGGCAAAAGCCGCATGCTCCGCGCCGGGACGCGGGGAGAATTCGACAAAATCCATGCCAACGATCCGATGCCGGCCGGCAATCTCCCGTAGCAGATCAATAGTTTCCCGCCAGATCAGGCCGTCCGGCTCCGGCGTGCCGGTGGCAGGCATGATAGACGGGTCCAACCCGTCAACATCGCAGGTAAAATACACCGGTCCCTTGATCCCTTGGCAGACCTGTTCGATCCAGTCTGCCTCAACCCGGATGCGCTGCATAAAAAATGGTTTCCAGCCCTTCGACTGTACCATCTCATACTCTTCCCTGGAAAAGGAACGAATACCGACCTGGGTAAAGGGAATACCAAGATCATCCAGCCGCCGCATCACGCAGGCATGACTGTTTGGGTTGTCCTCATACTGATCGCGCAGATCGAGATGGGCATCGATCTGCACCACATGCAGATCAGGATACTGTGCCAGGCAGGCTTGTACCGCAGGCACAGTCACGGTGTGCTCGCCGCCGAGCAGCACGGGAAACATGTTTGCTGCCAGTTCCGCGCTCACGGCGTCCTGGATCTGCCTGCAGGCCGCATCAGTGGTTAAACCGCTAAAATCAGGAATCGGCCGAGTGGCAATACCGAACCGAACCGTTTCGATGAGAAGCTCATCATCAAAAACCTCCAGGGCCGGGGATGCATCGATAATCGCCTGCGGCCCAAGCTCCGTGCCTCCAAGCCAGCTCACCGAGGAGGCCAGCGGCGCCGAAAGAACGGCAATGCGCTTTTCCAGACCGAGATCGGCCTCTTCACCTAAAAACTGAGATATATTCGTCATGATCTTTTCAACCTTTCCTGTCCACATTCTTAGCTGTTCAGGCGGAACCCACCACATCCCCGAACAGGGCAATATCAATACCATGCCGCAACGCCGCTTTCTGCCATCGCACATTGTCCGGCGTATGAAAGATTATATCGTCATCAGCAGGAAGCGTGAGCCAGCCATCCACAGTAAGCTCTGCTTCCAACTGCCCCGGCCCCCAGCCGGAATATCCCAGAGCCACCAGCAAATTTTTCGGGCCCTGGCCGGAGGCGAGATCATAGAGCAACTGAGGGTCGCTGGTCAGATGAACGGTCTTGCTCACTTCAAGGAAATGCTGCGCCCTGTATTCGGAACTGTACAGAAAAAAGGCATTTGCCACTTCCACCGGCCCACCCTGATACACGGAAGGTAACACCCCTGGCGGCACCGAAATTTCAGCGCTTGCAAAAACATCCCCCAGACTGATATCGGAAATAGGCTCGTTCACCACCAGTCCCATGGCCCCCTCGTCATTATGGGCGCAAAGATAAACGACCTTCCCGGCAAAACGAGGGTCGGGCATCTGGGGGGTGGCAATAAGAAAATAGCCTTGCAGGGTTTCGATCATCCTGGGGTAGAGTCCATTGCTGGTTTTTCATAATGTTGATCGCCACGGACGACCGCCTCAAATCCGCCTGCAACTTAGCACTTGACCGTGCTCTGCGTCAAGAAAAGCATATACAACAATTTCACCGCTTTCCGGAAAAGAGTTGGAGTTTCTTCTTTGATCCATGCTACACTTTAATAATATCCCTGCGACAGCATACAATTCCCCAGACAACCCATTCCGGAATAAAACCACGCATATGACTTACGATATTAATTCCGAAATTAATCGGATTATTGCCTCTGAACATCACGATCCATTTCAGGTGCTGGGATTCCATGTTCTTGACCACGATGACGCTTCATCGGTGATCAGAACATTCCAGCCCAACGCCAACGCCTGCTGGCTTTTAGCCGACGGGGAAAGAAAAGAGATGTACAAGACAAGACCGGAAGGCTTTTTCGAGATTGTCATTACCGATTGCAGCGAACCGTTTCCCTATGAGTATGAAACGGCGTACTACGATGAAAATCATCATGTTTTCAAAGACCCATACCGTTTTTTGCCCCAGATGTCCGAGTATGACCGCTATCTTTTCAACAACGGCACGTACTACGAAATTTACAACACCCTCGGCGCACATCTTGTAACGATTGACGGTGTCACAGGGACGATTTTTCGCGTCTGGGCGCCAAGCGCCAAGAGAGTCAGCATTCTGGGCGACTTCAATTACTGGGACGGCAGAGTGCATCAGATGCGGGTTTTAGGCAATTCCGGCGTCTGGGAACTCTTCATTCCGGATATCACCCAGGGAGAAGCATACAAATACGAAGTAAAAACCCAGCATGACGCGCTTCTCGAAAAGGCTGATCCTTTCCAGTTTTTTTCAGAGATACGCCCCAAAACCGCCTCGATTGTCTGGGGGCTGGATGGCTATACATGGAATGACTCAGCCTGGCTTGCCGAGCGGAAAAGCCGGAGAAGCTATGAGCAGCCCATGTCCATCTACGAGGTCCATCTTGGTTCCTGGCGTCGCGATCCTGGAGATCCCTCGCGACTGCTCTCCTTTCAGGAGCTTGCCACCTCCCTTATCCCCTATGTCAAGGAAATGGGCTTCACTCACATCGAGCTGATGCCCATCATGGAGCATCCCCTTGATGAATCCTGGGGATATCAGGTCACCGGCTATTTCGCAGTTACCAGCCGCCACGGGACCCCCCAGGACTTCATGTCCTTTGTGGACCAGTGCCATCAACACGGGATCGGCGTTATCCTCGATTGGGTACCGTCGCATTTCCCCTCCGACGGCCACGC
>JAHJTI010000267.1 GCA_018829945.1 Pseudomonadota bacterium
ACAGTTCGATGTCCAGATCCTTCATGTAGGAGGAGACCCGGTCTTTGATGGCGCCGAAGTACTGGTCTTCCAGTTCCTGCCCTTTGGGAGCGGGTGCGCCGAACAGGCTGCGGCCGCAGGTCATCAGATCGAGACGTTGCAGGTAGTACTCTTTTTCCACCAGAAAGTATTCCTGCTCCGCACCTACGGTGGAGCCGACGATGTTGGAGGTGGTGTTGCCCATGGCCCGGAGTACCCGAAGCGCCTGTTTGGCAACGACGCTCATCGAGCGGAGCAGCGGGGTTTTCTTGTCCAGGGCCTCGCCCTTGTATGAGCAGAAGGCGGTGGGGATGCAGAGGGTCACATCGCCGGACTCGTCTTCCTTGAGGAAGGCGGGGGAGGTGCAGTCCCAGGCGGTGTAGCCGCGGGCCTCGAAGGTGACGCGCAACCCGCCGCTGGGGAAGGAAGAGGCGTCCGGCTCGCCCTGAATCAGCTGCTTGCCGGAAAACTCCATGATCACTCCACCATCGTCGGTGGGAGAGATGAAAGAGTCGTGCTTTTCAGCGGTTGTGCCGGTAAGGGGCTGGAACCAGTGGGTGTAATGGCTGGCGCCCTTTTCAATGGCCCAGTCTTTCATGGCATTGGCCACCACTGAGGCGACCTCAGGGGGCAAGGTTGAGCCGGTGGAGATGGTTTTTTGCAGCGCCTTGTAAGTCTCCTTGGGGAGCCGTTCCTTCATGGTTTTGTTGTTGAAGACATTAACGCCGAACAGCTCTGGCACGGTCATCATGGGCTGGTCGTAGTCGTTGCCACAACCGCAGGTGCAATTGTCACTCATTGTGTTTCTCCTTATTTTTTTGGTGCTGAAGGGTAAGGTTGAAAATTTTTCACGCCCGATCGAGAAGGGGGTGGCCATTCGTCAAAGCCGGCCCAGGAGAGCCGGCGCTGTTGCCGAGCTAATATTTTACCATTGCAGTCTTGCCCCCGTTCCGGTGTCGTTTTCCGCAATATGGAGAAGGGCTCTTGAAATCTCTTTCTGGAAAGAGGGGTTGTTGATTTTGGTGCCGAAGCCGTCAAGGGTATAGAAAACATCAACCACCTGATCGCCGTCAGAGCCGATCCTGGCCCGGTGAATATTGATTTCAAAATCGGCCAGGGTCCGGGTTATCTCGTAGAGCATTCCGGGCCGATCATTGGCGAAAACCTCGATGATGGTGAATTGCTCCGAAGCTGTATTGTCTATAACAACCCGAGGGGAGGCCTGCACGTTTTTTTGCCCGGAACTGCGGAAGGCGGTGCGGAATTTGTCGACCAACCGGTGGCTGAGGCCAAGCCGATTTTTCAGGGCCAGATTGAGATCTTCGGCAAGAGATTGCCAGTTCTGCTCAGCGTAAGTTTGTTCCGCAGCCGGTCGAACATTGAGGACATCGACCACAGTGCCGTCTTCCCAGGTGAAGACTTGGGCGCCTATTACATTCAGGCCATGCAGGGCCAAGGTCCCACAGATTTTGGCCAGCAGGCCCGTGCTGTCGCGGGAGACTACCAGGACCGACCAGAAATGGGTGTGGTCGGTCGGTTCGGTGATGGCCTGGGTTTCGTCGTTCAGTTTAGTACGCAAACGAATGTGGTGGGCCGCCTCTTCCGGGGTGAAGCTCAACAGGTATTCCTCGGGCAGGGTCTCGCAATCGGACGGAAAGCTCTTCCCCATCCGTGTACGGATTTGCTCGAGCATCCAGTCGGCGCCCTGGCTTTTATCAGGGATGGCAGTGTCCTTTCTTTCCAGCAGGTGGGCAATTTTAAGAGAAATCTCCAGAAGAAGGGCGCCTTTCCATTCGTTCCAAGCCGTGGGGCCGGTAGCTTTTGCATCGGCGATGGAGAGCAGGTAGAGCATGGCCAACCGTTCCGGAGTCTGGATTTGCCGGGCGCATTCCCTGAGAAAGGTTTCGTCTTCAAGGTCACGGCGCATGGCAGTGACGGTGAGAAAGAGATGCTTTTCCACGAGAAATTGCAGGCAGGCTGTCTCCGCATCGGTCAGTCCCAGCCGTTTACCCACTCCGGCTGCAAGCTCGCTGCCGTACTGAGCGTGGTCTTCATGGTATCCCTTGCCGATGTCGTGCACGAGTGCGGCCAGGGCGAGAACGTGAGAAGATTCGACGGGAGAAAAAGGAGTTTTGCCAAGGGAAGTATTTTTCAATTCCGCCACGGTTTGCAGGAGATGGCGGTCAACCGTGTAAATATGGTAGACATCGTGCTGAGCCAAAGCGTGTATCTGTTCAAATTCGGGGATATAGGCGGTGAGCAGCCCTGTATCCAGCATGACCGAAAGCACACCCATTACGTCTTTCGCGTTTTCCAAAACGTCGAAAAAAGCTTTGGCCATGCGTTTTGAGTGGCGCAACCTGTCGTTTACCAGATGCAGATTGGCGGTAACGATTTTTCTACTGCGGTGGTGGATTTCGAAGCCTGTTTTGCCTGCTTGGGAAAAGAGGCGCATCAACAGGTAAGGTCGTTTTGCGATAAGCGTCTGGTCAGTCAGATGAAGCCGGTCCTGGCGTACCGTGATCCCGGGCTCAATGGTCTGTTCGACCGTGCCGGACCGCGGTGAGCCGAGGGTTTCGTCTACGTGTTCAAAGAACAGATCGGTGGTGGAGGCGATGGTCTGCAGATGACGGTAGGTATCCTGCATGAAACGCTCGACTCCAAGAGAACCCCGGGTGTCCGGATATTTAAAGGCCTTAGCCATCTCTTCCTGATATTCAAAAAACAGCTGGTCGTTTTTTCGGCCGCTGAGGTAGTGGAGCCGGTTGCGGACCTTGATCAGAAAATCCCTGGCCTGGGCGAAGGCTTCCCTTTCCTGGGGCGAGATCAGCCCTGCTTCTTCGATGTCGCGCAGTTCCTGCAGGCCGAAGAGGGCGTGGCTCACCCAGAGCATGGCCTGGATATCACGAAAGCCGCCGCGGCTTTCCTTGATATGTGGTTCCAGTTGGTAACTGTGCATGCCAAAGCGGTGATGGCGTTCATTGCGGTGTTGCATCATGTTTTTCAAGAATTCCTGTCGGTGCCCCGCCAATAACTCCCGGAGAAAAGCTTGTCGCAACGAGGTGAAAAGCTGTGGCGCCCCTGTCAGATGGCGAGCATCCAGCAGCGCCACCTGAAAAAAGAAGTCCTGCCGGGCATCAGCCAGACAGGCATCCTGTGTTCTTACACCGTGCCCGACCTCAAGCCCTGCGTCCCACAAGGGATAAAACAGGGCTTCGGTCACAGCTTCCAGACGATTCTCTGTTTCGGGCGTATGGAGCAAAAGCAGGTCGATGTCCGAGTAAGGAAACAGCTCCTTTCTCCCATAGCCGCCAAGAGCGATAAGGCTCATCCCCTCTGCTGCTTCCGGACAGTTGGCAAAGCAAGAGACCAGATAGTCGTCGATGAGCTGCGAGTGCTTGTGAAGCAGGGCTTCGCCGCCCAGCCCTTGACGCCAGAGATACTCGAGAGCATCCCGTTTTGCCCGAAGTTCAACATCCATCACTGGGGAGTCGTTAGAAATCATCTATCTGTATTTTTTTTGATCATTTCGTTGAGGCTCCTTACGCCTTTGGCTCTTCCGCAGTTACGGCATCCAAGCCATCTCGGGAATAGCGGTCTATATAGCCTCGTTTCCGGTTTCCCCGGTGCGGACCCGAATGACTTCGTCCACCGGCAAAACGAAGATTTTGCCGTCCCCGATCTTACCGGTGTTGGCGGTTTCACGAATCCGGTTGACCACGGCCTCAACCATGGCCGCTTCCACAATGATCTCGATTTTGACCTTTGGTATAAAATCGACGATGTATTCCGCGCCGCGATAAATTTCCTTGTGTCCTTTCTGGCGTCCGTAGCCCTTGACCTCAGAGATGGTCATGCCTTTGATGCCCATCTCGTTCAGAGCGTCCTTGACCTCGTCCAGCTTGAACGGTTTGATGATTGCCTCGATCTTCTTCATGGAATTCTCCTTGTCTTCACGGTGGAAGTGTTCAGCGGCTGGGCAAAAGCATGATGCGCCTGTTCCCGTCGCTGTTACTTTTAAAGTGAGTACCCTATTTCGCTGTGCTGCGTCAGATCCAAGCCCTGCATTTCCTCTTCCTCGGTTACCCGGAGACCGACCATCCAGTCGACAACCTTTAGGATTACAAAAGTTACCACAACCGAGTACGCAATGGTTGCAAAGGCATCCATGGCCTGAATTCCGAGAAGCTGCGGATTTCCGAAAAAGAACCCGTCCTTGCCGGCGGAGTTGACAGCGGTGGTTGCAAACAGCCCCGTTGCCAAAGCGCCCCACAGACCGCCCACCCCATGCACCCCGACCACGTCAAGGGCGTCGTCGTAACCGATCCGGCTCTTGGCGAGAACGGCAAAGTAACACAGGGCCCCGGCCACCAGGCCAATGATTACAGCCGAAATAGGCCCAACAAACCCGGCTCCGGGGGTGATAGCAACCAGTCCTGCAATGGCGCCGGAGGCAGCTCCCAGAGTGGTGGGTTTGCCCTGAACCAACCATTCTGCGACCAACCAGGAAAGCAGGGCTGCGCCGGTGGCGACTTGGGTGGTGAAAAAGGCGTTGACCGCGACGCCGTTTGCCGAAAGAGCGCTGCCGGCGTTAAAGCCAAACCAGCCGAACCAGAGAATTCCTGCTCCCAGCATGGTCATGGTCAGGTTGTGCGGATGAAAGGACTCCTTGCCCCAACCTTTGCGTTTTCCGAAAACCAGGGCGGCGACAAGGGCTGCCGCGCCGGAGTTTATATGGATAACGGTGCCGCCTGCGAAGTCAAGGCCGCCGTGACCGCTGATCCAGCCTCCTCCCCAGACCCAGTGGCAAACCGGAAGGTATACCAGGGTACTCCAGAGGACAGTGAAGAGAAGAAAGGCCGGGAACTTGACCCGTTCCGCAAAGGTACCGGTGATCAATGCCGGGGTGATGACCGCAAACATGAGCTGAAACGCGCAAAATAAAAGGTGGGGAATAGTCTCGGAGTATTTGCCGGGTTCAAGCCCGACCCCTGCAAGACCCGCCCAGTCGAGATTGCCGATTAACCCGTTGACATCGGGACCAAAGGCCAGTGAATACCCGTAGATCACCCAGATAATTGAGACAACGCCAAGGCAGACAAA
>JAHJTI010000268.1 GCA_018829945.1 Pseudomonadota bacterium
TCCAGGGCGGAAACAACAAGGATCAACGCGGCCACGCTGAAAAGAAAGGTCTGTCTCTCCGGATTTGTCGCCAACACGGCAAAAAATGAACACACCATAACCCAGAAAAATCCATGATCCAGCAGATCCCGGTTACGGCGATACCGAAAAAACAGACCAAGGGCGGCCACAGCGCTGACACCGAGCGTCGGGGAGGGCAACCCGCCTGCCAGAGGCAGATGAACGCTCACACTCTCCAACTGCTGCACGATGAGCGGCCCGCGCGCCGCAAAGAGACCGGCCAGAAAAACCGGCTGAACAAGGATAAACGCAAAACGGCGCAACCCCTGACCGGTTGCAATTCCCCTTTCGTGCCAAAAGGAAAAAACAAGCAGGTTGAGCGGCAGCGCCAGCAGGACCATATGATACACATACCTGGCCAGGAGTTGATCGATCTGCGCGACCCCGCCGTAACTCCGCAGCAGCATATCGGCAAGAAGCACGGTCAGCGTTCCGAAGAGCAGCCGGCTGCGATTGAACCGCCAGGCCAGAAAAAGTGCGACAACCCCTAATGCGGATGGCAAAACCCAGGTAATGCCGAACAACCACCGGGCCATGCCTTCGTGCTGCAGGAAGGCCAGCGCCGCACCCAGCATTAGGCCGCCCGGCGCCAGATACAGGAAAAAGCCTTGCCAAAAATGCATGTTTCCTCCGGTTTTTTTACAGCACCGTTAACACCGAGAACCTCCCTTGCCCGTTACGGGACAGGAGAGAAATGCAACAACCCGCCCTTCGACAGGGCTCAGGCCAAACGGAAATTGTCCTGATGCACTGATGTTCCGTTGCCGCTGACACTGCTCGTGCTGTTCCGTTCGTGCTGAGCCTGTCGAAGCACCTGCATGAAGCACACTCCGAATTATTACAAGTCCATCAATTTTCAACTGAAACTATGCGTCCCTAACTTTTTCGTCAAGTTTTATCCGGAGTCTTTCCTTTTTTTGCAAAGCAGGGCATGATGGACAATCATGACTAGCCACCACACCCCCTCCAGGCCGCACACCCCGGCCATCGACCAGGAAAAATGCACCGGATGCGCCCTCTGCCTGTCGGTGTGTCCGGACAGAACCCTGTCGATGCGAGACGGAAAGGCGGTGGTCAGCGGGGATCGCTGCATGGCCTGCGCCCATTGCCGTGCCGTCTGTCCGAGCCAGGCCATTACCCTGCCCGACCTGGAGCAGGAAATATCCTTTAAAACATTTACCGTGGACAACACGTATCTGCCTCCCGGCCAGGGAGACACCAGCCAGCTCGTCCGGATCATGCTCTCCCGCCGCTCCTGCCGCAGCTACAAAAAAAATAGCGTTGATCCGCAACTGCTGGAAGATCTGGTCCGCATCGGCACCACCGCCCCCTCCGGCACCAACAGCCAGGGCTGGACCTTTACCATCCTGCCGCAGCGACCGGCGGTGGAAACCTTCGGCAATCTGGTTGGCGCCTGCTTTGCCAAGCTCAACCGCCAGGCTGCCAACCCCTTGCTGCGCAATCTTCTCAGCATGCTCGGCAAACCGGCCCTGGCCAATTATTATCACCGCTACCATAAAACCATTGCTCTGGGTTTGCGGGAGTGGGAGGAACAGGGAATCGACCGCCTTTTCCACGGCGCGCCCGCCGCTATCATCGTCGGTTCCCGACCCGGGACAAGCTGCGGAAAGGAAGACGCGCTGCTTGCCACCCAGAATATCCTGCTGGCAGCCCACACCATGGGACTCGGCACCTGCCTGATTGGGTTTGCCGTGGCAGCCATGGCCAGATCCCCAAAGATCCAGCGGACTCTGAACATCCCCGATGATGAGACCATCCATGCGGTCATTGCTCTGGGCTATCCGGCCGAGGTGTACCAACGATTTACCGGCAGAAAGGTGGTAACGCCGAGGTGTTTTGAGGCCATCACAAAAATTCGTCACCCCGGCGAAGGCCGGGGTCCAGATTTGGCAGAACTCCAATCAAATACTGGATCGGAGTCGTGCTCCGCTCGCTTACCTCCGGCTTCCGCCGGAATGACGGGAAAGAGCTTTTGATTATTAAGATCACTGACAGGATACCCCCATGGAACACCGGATCATCGAACTGGAAACCCGGCTGGCCTTCCAGGAAATCGCCCTGGAAGAGCTGAACCAAGCCCTGATCAGCCAACAGGCCCAGCTTGACCGGCTGGAAAAAGAATGCGCTCGTTTGGCCAACCTGCTGGCCGAAACCCCTGCGCCCCATGACGCGGACCGTCCATGACCCAGCCTTTCACCCTTACCGTCGGCACGCATGCCATCCTGCAAGGCGCCTCGCCCACCCTGGCCGAGGCCCTCAGAAAGCAGCTTACCATCGACAATCCCGAGTATCTCGAGGCCAAGAAATACAGCCGATGGATGGGCAAAAAGCTCAAATCCCACCTCTATTTCTACTCGGAACACGGCAACGCCATCACCTTTCCCAGAGGTTACGCCAACCACGCCATTCTCCTGGCCCGAAAATTCATGCGCCAGGACCCGAAAATCATCGACCAACGCCGGAGTATTCCTCCCGTTGATTTCAGTTTCCATGGCGACCTGCGGCTTTATCAGGAAGAAGCCATTGCGGCCATTTTGCGTCATGACTTCGGAGTGCTTGAGGCAGGCACCGGCTCAGGCAAGACGGTTATCGCCCTGGCGGTTATCGCCAAACGGCGCCAGCCCACCCTGGTGCTGGTCCACACCAAGGAGTTGCTCTATCAATGGGTGGAACGGGCCAGAACCTTTTTGGGCGTTGAAGCAGGACTGATCGGCGATGGCAAGTTCTCCCTGGCGCCCATAACCATCGCCATTGTCAACTCGGCCCGGAACAGGCTGGATGAATTGCCCGCCCATTTCGGCCAGCTTTGCGTGGACGAATGCCACCGGGTTCCGGCCTCGCTTTTTACCGAAGTGGTGAGTGCTTTTGACTGCCGCTACCTGCTGGGCCTCTCGGCCACGGCCTTTCGTCGGGACGGCCTGACCAAGCTGATTTACATGCATCTGGGCGACCGGGCCTTCAAGGTGGAAAGCCACGACCTGCACGAAAGCGGCGCCGTCCTCAAGCCCGAATTCATCCAGCGGGCCACGGAATTTCGCTATGTGTACCGGGGCAACTACCAGGCGCTGATGAAATCGCTTACCGGAAACACCGCAAGAAACCAGCTCATCGTCGCAGACATCCTTACAGAACGGGCTACCTCACCGGGCACTATTTTAGTGGTCAGCGACCGGGTCAAACATTGCGAAGAACTTGCCGCGATGCTTGAAAAACAGGGCTGCCCGAGTGCGGTGCTCACCGGCAAGCTTCCGGCGGAACAGCGCACCGCCCTGGTGGAGGCCATCCGCCAGGGAGAGATCAAGGTGCTGATCTCCACGGTCCAGCTCATCGGCGAAGGCTTCGACTGCCCTGACCTTTCCACCCTCTTTCTCACCACGCCCATCAAATTCACCGGCCGCCTCCTCCAGGTAGTCGGCAGGGTGCTGCGTCCGGCCCACGGCAAGCAGGCACGGGTCTATGATTATGTCGATCCGGTGGGGGTTCTTTCCTCTTCGGCCCAGAGCCGCTGGCTGACCTTCCAGCAGGGATAGCCTTCTTTTTTTCACCCTTTACAACTTCTTTGCCCCCGTGTTAGAAACACCTTTTTTTGCGGGATGAAGCTGCATCCAGATTTTGTTAACTGTTCAGTTTTCGAGAGAAAAATGGAGGAAGTAATGATAAAGAGGATTTCGACTGTGGCCCTGGCAACCCTGATCTGCCTGCCCACTCTGGCCACTGCCGGAGCAGGCAGCAGCACTGACCGGGTGGCAGACCTGGAAAAACAGATGGCCGAGATGAACAAGGCGTTCACCGCCCAGATGCAGGCAATGCAAAATGAAATTGCCGCGCTCAAAACGAAAAACGCCGAAATGAGCAAGGACGTGGCCAATACCAGCGAAACCATAAAAAAAAGTGCTGAGGCCGCCGACTGGACCAAGCAGGTTTCCCTGGGCGGCGAAATCACCCTGCACGGCTACAATCTCCAAAACGTCTGGGATTTTGACGACACGCAAGACAGCGACAACGGTGATTTTTTCCGCACCAAAGGCAGCCTCTGGGCCGACTTCTCCCCCACAACTGACGTCACCGCCCACATTAAGCTCACCGCTCAGACCTGGGGTGAAGGGGTTTCCAACACTACGGTTTTGGTTCCTGGCGGCGGCTCCACGACCATTGACTCGGCATTAGACAACAACAGCAACAAGATCTTTCTCGACAACGCGTACATCAATGTCAAGAACCTGCTGAACCTGCCGCTGACAGGCACATTCGGCCGACAGAACCTCATCTACGGCTCCGGCTTTGTCCTGATGGACGGCCAGTCCCAGTTCAGCTCCGCCTCCATTTATTTCGACGGCATCAAGCTGCGCTGGGATATCACCGACCAGGTGATGCTGGACACCATGTACATGAAGAGCCGGGAAAACACCATGTTCAATGACGCCAACGGAAACTCCGGCGACGATCAGAACCTCGCCGGCTTCTACCTGACCAACAAAAAATGTGCGCTCACCGGAATGCAGCAGGAGCTCTATGCGCTGAACCGGACCGACGAGGCGATAAAGAAAGACATCTGGATGTACGGGCTCCGCCTCTCCGACAAGCTGGCCAACGGGATCGACTACTCCCTGGAAGGCGCAATCCAGCGGGGCGACGCCAATGCCAGCCAAGACCAGGATGCCTGGGGCACCAAGCTGGAGGGAGGATACACCTTTTTGAGCCAGGCCTGGAAACCCCGGGTCTATCTGGGCTATGCCCTGATGAGCGGCGACGACTCCAGCACCACACAAGACAGCGAGCAATGGGATGTGTTCTACGGCGGCTGGCCGCAATGGGGCGATCTGCTGGCCTGGAAATACCTGAATCTCCCTGTCCCTGACACAGCCAACTCGCTCAATGGTGTCTATGACAGCTATAATGCCAACAGCACCGTTCCCGGTGAGGCGGTGTACTCCAATCTCCAGATTGCCACCCTCGGCGCCAGCATCAACCCCACGGACAAACTGACCTTCGGCTTTTCTTATTCAAGGCTGACCTTTGACGAAACCGCCGCAGGTATTGACGATGATTTCGGCGACTATTACCAGGCCACGGCCAAGTACCAATACAACAAATACCTGAGCTTCTCCCTGTATGGCGCTCTGCTTGAGCCGGGCAGCGCTTTTACCTCCCAGGACAAGGCAACCGAAACCTACTGGCAGACCCAGTTCAGGTTCTAAGCA
>JAHJTI010000269.1 GCA_018829945.1 Pseudomonadota bacterium
ATTTTCCCTCACCATCAAGCAACTCCAGGAAAAGCCCTACCACCTGACCTTGGCCATGGATATCGTCACCGCCAGAGGCACGGAACGGTACGAAGTCCCCCTGACCGAAATCGAGACCAAATTCTCCGTCAGTCTGCCGGATTATCCCTCCCTGGTGGTTGTTGACCCGGAGTACAATCTGATGCGCACGCTTGGCCCGGATGAATTTCCGCCGAACTGGGCGCGCTTCCTCGGCGCCAAGGACAAACTGGCCATCATCCCTGAAGAGGCTGACCAGCAGGCTTTTGCTCCGCTCATCGAGCTTCTTGCCTCCTTTGCCTGCCCGGTTACAACCGTGGATTCGGCCACGGACAAAGATCTGGCCGGCAAAAGCGTCCTTTTTCTGGGCACAGACAGCCGTCTTGTCCGCTCCATTTTTGCCAACCCACCCCAATCCGCCTCGGGATTCAGCCTGGAGGTGCGCGATAACCCGCTTGCCCCCGGCCAGGTTGCAGTGCTGATCGCTTCTGCCAACGCTGCGGAAACAGCCGCCGCCGTGCACAAGCTTGCCCATTATGGAAAATACAGTGCGCTTCACTTCAATAATGGCCGAATCTCCCAAAAAAACATCGCGGAAAGCGAACTGGGGTTGCGCATGAGCATTGATAGCCCGCCCATGGGCATTGCCCTGCCCCAGGCCCTCTCCTTTTCCGCAATCATGGAAAAACTCGGTGACAAACAGGTGGTATATGTGGGAGAGAATCACACTCGCTATGCCGATCATCTGCTGCAACTTCGGGTGATCCGCGCCCTGTTTGCCCAGAACCAGAAACTTGCCGTCGGCATGGAGATGTTCAGCCGTGAGGCGCAACCCGTTCTTGATCAATATGTGGCCGGAGAACTGAGCGAGCGGGAATTCCTGAAGCAATCGGAATATTTTTCCAAATGGAGCTACGATTACCGGTTGTACCGGGATATCATCAACTTTGCCCGTAGCCACAAGCTGCCCATAGTGGCCCTCAATCAGGAAAAGCCTATTGTCAGCAAAGTATTCAAGGAAGGGGCTTCCGCCCTGACCGTCGAGGAACTCGCCAAGGTCCCGGAGGACCGCGACCTTGCCATCCCCGGGTACCGCCAGCGGATAACCCATGTCTTCTCCATGCATGGCCAAAGCGTGAGCGGACCGGAACAGGTCAACGGTTTTTTCCAGGCCCAGGCCCTCTGGGATGAAACCATGGCCGAGTCCGTGGCTACCTTCATCAATGCCAACCCGGAGAGCCGGATGGTAGTGATTGCCGGGCAGGGGCATACCGACAAAGGCACGGCTATCCCCCCCCGAGTCGCCCGCCGTCTGCCGAATATACGCCAGGCCGTCATCGTAAACAGTGAGGGCGGTGAACTTGAGCAAACCGAAGCGGATTATCTGATTTTCTCCAGAAACGTCGAACTGCCCCCGCCCACGGTTCTCGGGGTGATGCTTTCCAGCACCACCGAAGGGCCACAAGTGGAAGGGTTGTCGGAAAAAAGCAAGGGTGGTGCCGCGGGCATCCGGGTTAAAGACGTCATCCTTGCTCTGGATGATGATCCGGTGGCCACCATCGACGATCTGAAAATTATTCTGCTTTCAAAAGAAATCGGCAATTCCGTAACCGTGCGGATCAAGCGGAAATCAGGGCTCTGGTTCAAAAAGGAATCGATTCTTTCCATTCCGGTGGTTTTGTAACAGGGCCTCGCCGGAATACAGTTCCGTTGCAATCCCACCGTTCGCGATGGGCCTGTCGAACAGCAGTTCCCATGCACTACTGCCCTTCGACAGGCTCAGGGTGATCGGAGTCAGGTCTTTATTTGATGGACGATGTTTTGTGACCGGACTTGCACCTTTCCCCACTGCCTGTATCTTTTCTTTTGGCCTTGTCCTTGCTCCGGGCTATAATGGGTAAAAATCAAGGACCATTCATGACAACGCCCGAGCAAAACTACAGCACAACACCACCAGCCTCCGACAGGAAAATTCCGGCGCAGACAGCCCTTGAATTTCTCCAGGATGTCAGGCAACTGGTCTCTTTTCAGCAGGCAATCGGCATTGAGGGCTACACCCGCAGTCCGGAACTTTCGCGGTTCGTTGCCGGACAACAGCAATCGGCTAGAGCAGCCAAGCACCAAAACGTAGCCGCCTTTCAGCCTGAAACACCTCCAACTCCATCAATCAGAAACCAGACTGCAACCGCAGCCATGCCGGATATCACTCTGAGCGACCTCCATACCGAAATACAGGGATGCCAACGCTGTTCACGCCATCACAGCCGAACCAGAGCAATCACCGGCACGGGCGCTACTGGGGTCAAACTCATGGTCATCACCGATACACCCTCTGCCGAGGATGATCTTTCCGGCATTCTCATGAGCGGGGAACCGGGACTGCTCCTCGACAAGATGCTAGGGGCTATCGGGATGGGCCGGGATACAGTCCACCTGAGCCTGCTTACCAAGTGCCATGCCGCTGATTTGCCGGGGCCGGATGTTGTCAATGCCTGCCTGCCTTTTCTACTCAGGGAGATCATGCTCGTTTCCCCTAAAGTTATCTGCACCATGGGGACACTTGCCGGCCAGAAGCTGCTCCATACCAGCATTCCTTTAAGCAAATTGCGCGGCAGATTTCACGAATTCCAGGGCATTCCGCTGATGCCCACCTTCTCTCCGGAATTTCTTTTAAAGAATCCGGAGATGAAAAAAGCAACCTGGCTCGACCTGCAACTGATTCAAAAAAAATGTGACGGGAAATAATCATGGCGGGCTTGTCATCCAAACACAGCAAATCCGCCTATCTTCCTACCCTGCTCAAACGTTTTCTCCTCACCTACCTGCCCCTGCTCTTGCTTCTGCTTGCCATTACCGGCGCCTTGTACAATACCGATCACCAAGCCCGGCGTCGGACCTTTGAACAGCAGGAAATCATAAGCATCAACCAGCAACACAGATTAATCGCCAATGATATCAGGTCTATTGCCGGTGATTTGCTGGTGCTGGCGGACCATTATCATCTTCATGCCGACCATGAGCATCAGCAGCACGACGAAATGTCCACCGTTGCCGAAGAATTCCGGCTTTTTGCTCTCCACAAAAAAATCTATGACCAGGTGCGTTTTCTCGACAGCAACGGCATGGAAAAAATCCGGATCAATTACAACGCGGGCCACCCATCCATCGTGCCGCCGGATGGTCTGCAGGACAAAAGCAAACGCTACTATTTTAAGGACACCATCTCCCTGAAAAAGGGTGAGGTGTTTGTCTCTCCTTTGGATCTCAATGTCGAGCTGGGCGTCGTCGAGCAGCCCCTCAAACCGATGATTCGTTTCGGCGCTCCTCTTTTTTCTCAGGACGGCACCCCTTTCGGCATTGTGATGCTCAATTATCTTGCCGGAGAAATCCTCAATGACATCGAAAAGCTAAAGGCTAATGGCGTAGATCGGATCATGCTCGTCAACCGGGAGGGATACTGGTTCAAAGCTCTCTCCCCCGAGGATGAGTGGGGCTTTATGTTTCCGGAAAGGAAAAATCGTACCTTTGCCAATCGTTTCCCCCTGGCCTGGCAAAAGATCTCTGCCGAAGATTCAGGCCAGTTTCTGGACGATACAGGCATGTTCACCTATGCCACGATCAAGCCGCTCAACGTTGGACTGTATTCAAGCACCGGTTCTACCGAGGCGTTTTCCGCAAGCAGCAAACGCCTCGGTGCCAATGAGTATACATGGAAGATCATCTCCTTTGTCCCGGCAACGGAGCTGTCCCGCTATCTTCAACCTTACCGGACAGCATCGCTGGTGGTAACCTTTTCCCTTGCCCTGCTCCTCGGCATTGGCTGCTGGATTGGCGCCGAAAGCAGCGTAAAACGCACCATGGCTGAAGAGGCTCTGCTCAAAAACGAGGAAAAATTCCGTACCGTGGCCGAGTTCACCTATGACTGGGAGTCCTGGCTGGGGCCGGAAGGCTACTACCTCTACACCTCCCCGTCCTGCGAACGCCTCACAGGATTTTCCGCCAACGAATTTTATGCCGATCCCGGCCTGCTTCTCTCCATTATTCATCCGGAGGATAAGGATCTTTTCCGAAGGCATCTGCGTGACGAGACAGATTCAAATCATATCTGCGAGATGGATTTTCGCATTATTACCAAAAGCGGAGAGGAAAAATGGATTGCCCACAACTGCCGCCCGGTTTTCTCGGACAGCGGCCAACAATTGGGTCGACGGGCCAGCAATCGTGATATTACCAAGCGAATCATGGCGGAGCTTCGCCTCAAGGAAATGGCCAGCCACGATACACTGACCAGGCTGCCCAACCGCACCCTCCTTCTTGACCGCCTTATTCAAGCCCTGGCCAGGGCAAAACGCAGCACAACCGGAATGGCTGTTCTCTTTCTTGACCTGGATCGCTTCAAGGAGATTAACGACACCCTTGGCCATGGAGCCGGAGATCAGGTTTTGCAGATCTCTGCCAGGCGAATGACGGCACTGTTGCGGGAAGAAGACACGGTGGCTCGGATGGGGGGTGACGAGTTTGTTATAATTATCCAGGATCTGAAGGAGGCACAGGAAGCGCTGGCAATAGCGAAAAAGCTTCTCACCGCCATTCAGGAACCGATCGATATTGCAATAGACGGCGCATCGCGGAAACGGGTCGTGGAGGCGAGCATCGGGATCAGCATCTTCCCCGATGACGGCACCGATGCGTCCGCTTTGCTCCGCAAGGCGGACAGCGCCATGTACCAAAGCAAACAAGCGGGGCGAAACTGCGCAACCATGGCAGGGGCAAGTAACAGCGCATCCATTCGGGCATAACGACCTATAAAAATTCCGGGGTAAAAGCCACTACCTGATCGATGCGCTCCGCATCGGCAAAAAGCATGACCAACCGATCCACCCCCAAGGCAATCCCCGCAGCAGAGGGCATTGCCTCAAGAGCATCAAGGAACTTATCCGGCATGGGTCCAGGGTCACGGCCGAGCAACCGGATAGTATCCTGCTCCGCCAGGAATCGAATCCTTTGCTCCACGGGATCGACCAGCTCGGAAAAACCGTTGGCCAGCTCCAACCCGGTCACATAGAGTTCAAAGCGCTCAGCCACTGACGGATCTGTCGGAGAGAGCCTGGCAAGCGCCCCAAGTGCAGCTGGATAATCGCAGAGAAAAGTAGGGGTCGCATTACCAAGATGCGGCTCCACATACTCCACCAGCACCTCATCGAATCGGTCTTGGGCCAAAGCCTCCTCCACCGTACAGGGCGCATAGCGCTGAAAGGCTTCGGCCACTGTAAGCCGTTCCCACACCGGAGAGAGATCAATCTTGTGTCCCTGCCATTCCAGCACCCCGCCCTTACCCGTAGCCTCAGCCAGGTGACGCAGCAGCGCCTCGCAATCCGCCATCAAGCCGCGGTAATCACTACCGGCCGCGTACCACTCCAACATCGTGAACTCGGGCAGGTGACGGTCGCCGCGCTCCGCCTTACGGAAACATTTACAGAGCTGGAAAATCCTGGGAATGCCTGCGGCCAGCAACCTTTTCATGCAGAGTTCAGGCGAGGTTTGCAAAAACCAATCCTCGCTGATCATCGGCACGATATGGGCTTCCGGGGCTGGGGCAGGAATACGGATAGGGGTTTCGACCTCGAGATATCCTCGGTCAATGAAGAAGGCGCGCAGGGCCTGGATGAGAACGGCCCGCAAATGCAGGCCGTGAATAGGAATCATAGGTAACCGTCCAGCAGTGGTGCATCTGCTTTGTCATCGGCTTTGTCCGCATACCGTGTGTATGGCGGACAAGCCTCTTTCGCGCATCTGCACCACTGCTGAACGGTTACCATCATAGTCGTTGTCAAGCTGTATCGGGGCTTTTTTCCCCTTAGTGAGCACCCCTCCGAAAACGAGCAATTTCGTTCAAGTGCAAGGCGCGAGGAAGATGAAAAAGCGGAGCGTACACCAGATACGTGAGCATTTTTCGACGACCGAGCAACGCAGCAATTGGGCGAAAGGGCCGTTTTCGTTTATTCTTTGACGCGGGTGACATAGACCCCGGTCCGGGTGTCTATCTGCAGCTTGTCACCTTCTTCGATAAAAGGCGGCACCTGGACAACATACCCGGTTTCCAGGGTTACGGGCTTGGAGTCGCTGCCGCTGGTATCGCCCTTAACCCACGGGTCCGACTGGGTAACCTTGAGATTGACGAAATTGGGCAGGGTGACGCCGATGGGCCGGCCGTTATACTGAAGGACATCCACATCCATATTGTCGGTGAGGAAGTTGATGGCATCGCCCAATTGTTCCTTGGATATCTCCAACTGCTCAAAGGAAACATTATCCATGAAGACATAGTCCTCTCCCTGGCAGTAAAGATACTGCATGGTCCGCTCCTCAAGGGCAGCCTTTTCCAGCTTGTCGTTGGAACGAAAGGTCTTCTCAAAGGAGTTACCGGTGATCATGTTCCGCAACCGGGCGCGGTACAGGGCCTGTCCCTTGCCGGGCTTGGAAAATGAAAAATCAGTCATGATATAGGGTTCGCCATCGATCTGGACCTTTAACCCTTTGCGAAAATCAGAAGCGGAATACATACTCGTTTTCTCCCTGTGGCTGTCTCGTCAAAAAAACACTGTGCGGCACCTTACTAACCGGATTCCCGCATTTTTGCAAGGGTGAAGTTTACACGTTTGCCCGTGATTAATCCCTAGGCCAGCATCACTTCCTTCTTGCCGATGGCCTCGGATTTTATGCGGTCAAGGAGGTCACCCAGTACCGGTTTCACATTCTCACGGATATCACCGGCCACGATGATAAACAACAGATCGTCTCCCGGTTGAAAGCTGCCACTCCTGGCCTCGATAACGATATCGAAGATACCGGTTTTTTGCAAAAACTCCCGGCGAATAGCTTCGATCTTCTCCTGATCGGGGCTGACCTCAAGCGCCGTGACCCCTTCCCTGGTTTTGCGCGACCAACCCCGGACCACACCGTTGTGAACCAGCACCATACCGACGTTCTCGGCAAAGGCGGGGTTCTTTTTCATTTCAGCAATGGTTTTTGAAATATCCATGGAATCACCTGCAAACAAAATTTATTCTGTAAATTGCGCCGAACTCTATTCAATTTCTTCCAAAAATTCATCCGGATTCTCCGGTTCTCGTTTCGAAAAAGAAGGTATGTCCTGGCTATCGCGAGTATGCTATCATGCCATAAAGGCTTTCCAGATAAACTCAACCCCCCGATATTTCTATGACAAATCCGCAGGACCTTCACCTCGAGCCCACCGAAGAACCGGCAAGAATCCTCATCGTGGATGACAACCCTTCCGTTCTGGCCGCCCTGGAAAACCAGCTCGGACACGCCGGATATGAATATATATCCGCCCGCGACGGTTGCGGGGCAATGGATATCCTGAAAAACACCTCAAACATCTGCCTGATTATTTCAGACTGGGTCATGCCGAATATGGACGGCATGGAACTTCTCTCTCGGGTCCGCCAGGCCCCACTGCTCGAAAACATTCCCTTCCTGATGGTTACCGGCCTTGATTCCACGGAAGACGCAGTTCTTGCCCTGCGAAAAGGGGCCAATGATTACATAAAAAAACCATACCATCCAGAAGAATTGCTGGCCAGGGTCACCAATCTTGTCAGGATGTGGGCGTTTGAGAAAAAACTGCACAGACAAGCCACCTTCGATGAATTGACCGGACTTTACAATAGAAACAGCTTCAGAATCATCCTCGATACGGAGATAGCCCGGGCCAAGCGGTACGGAAATGCTCTCACCCTTATCATGTTCGACATTGATTTTTTCAAAAAAACCAATGACCTGCACGGTCATCTGGCGGGAGACCTGGTCCTGAGGCATCTTGGAGCGTTCACCAAAAAACAGGTTCGCAATGTTGATTACCCCTGCCGTTACGGCGGTGAAGAATTCGCCCTCATCCTGCCCAGCACCGAACTCTCGGGCGCCACGGTACTGGCGGAAAGATTGTGCGAAAACATCCGGCTCCTCACCATACCCGTCTCCGAGAAGGATTCCCTTTCGATCACCTGCAGCTTCGGGGTCACCGAATTTAAAGTCAGCGAAGACGACTTCGATTCCCTTGTAAGAAGAACGGATTCAGCCCTCTATGCATCGAAAAAAAATGGCCGCAACAGGGTGACAACCGCGGCTTTTGGAAAATCTTAGTTTTTCTCCCGACCATCCTGCAGGCTCTTGCTCACCACCTCATAAACATCCCGGGACACCTTTTTCCCGGAAAGGATGCGCTCAAGCTGGGATCGCATCAGTTCCCGGCGATGCGCTTCATAGCGTCCTCCCCGCCCCAGCCTTGCCGCCAGACGTGCGGCAATCTGCGGATTAAGTGGATCAAGGGCGAGGATCTGCTCGGCAAGAAAGGTATAGCCTCTGCCGGATGAATCGTGAAAACAGCTTGGGTTGCCTGCGGCAAAAGAGCCCAACAGGGCACGGACCTTGTTGGGATTTTTCAACTGAAAGGCCGGATGGCCCATGAGTGCCTGCACTTCGTCCAGAGTATTCGGCAGCGGGGCCGTGGCCTGGACCGCAAATCATTTGTCCAGCACAAGGGAATCTCCCTGCCATCGGTGATAAAAATCAACAACAACCTGTTGCCGCTCCGAACGAGAGGAATGGGTCAATGCGGCAAAGGCCGCCACCTGGTCGGTCATGTTGTCGGCCGTGGCGAACTGATCAAGAGCAAGCTGGGCAGCCGCATCGTCCTCAATGGTTACGAGATAGGACAAACAGAGATTGCGCAACCCCCTCTTACCTGCCAGCTCCGGCTCGTAGCGGTATGGCCCGCTGAGCCGATTATCCGCATAGGCTTGCTCCCACAGGGAGCGCATGGAACGGGCCAAGCTCTGCCGGACAAAGGTCCGGGCAACGTGGATTGCTTCAACATCCACCACCTCCATCTGTTCGGCCAGATACTCTTCCGAAGGCAGGGTAAGCAGCAGGGCAAGAAAGGCTTTGTCACCCTCAAGTTCATCACCCAGCAATCGGGAGCAGGCCGCAACAAAACGCTCATCCAAAATCAGGGTTCTATTATTCCTGTAATCGTCCACCAACCCCAAGAGCAACCGGCTGGCCAATCGCTGCCCCGCCTCCCATCGATTAAAGGGGTCCTGATCATGGCGAAAAAGAAAGAGTAGTTCTTCCTCATCACAAGCGTATTCCGCCACAAGCGGAGCGGAAAAATTGCGCAGGATCGAAAGACGCGGCGGTTCCGGTACGTCGCGAAATCGGATGGCCTCCGAGGCTCCGCGCAGTTCAAACAGACCGCGCTCTGCCTCAGCCTGCCGATCCGGACAGATCAACAACATATCCTTACCCGTGCTGTCGAGCAGTCCAAGAGCCACCGGAACACAAAGCGGCTCCTTTTCAGGCTGGCCGGGTGTAGCCGGGGTGCTTTGTTTCAAATGCAGGGTGTAGGTCTGAGCCGAAGGATCATAATCGCCCTGCACAGCCAGACGCGGGGTGCCGGCCTGGGTATACCAACGCTTGAACTGAGTGAAATCGCGACCGGAAACCTCTGCCATGGCCTGAACGAAATCATCGGTGGTGGCGGCCTGTCCGTCATGCCGCGCAAGATACAGGGCAAGCCCCTGCCGGAACAACTCCCCTCCCAGCAGGGTGTGCAACATCCGGATGATCTCGGCCCCTTTTTCGTAAATGGTAACGGTGTAGAAGTTGTTGATCTCCATGAAGGAATCAGGGCGCACCGGATGCGCCATGGGCCCGTTGTCCTCGGGAAACTGCACGTTGCGCAGGAGCCGAACATCATGGATACGCTTGACCGCTGCAGACACCTGATCAGCGGTGAATTGCTGGTCGCGGAACACGGTAAGCCCTTCCTTGAGGCTCAACTGAAACCAATCCCGGCAGGTGACCCGGTTGCCGGTCCAGTTATGAAAATACTCATGGGCAATGACCGCCTCGATCCCTTCGTAATCAGCATCCGTGGCAGTATCGGGCCGGGCCAGCACATACTTGGAATTGAAAACATTGAGCCCCTTGTTCTCCATGGCGCCCATGTTGAAATCATCCACCGCCACAATCATGTACCGGTCAAGGTCATATTCAAGGCCAAAGGTTTCCTCGTCCCAGAGCATGGCCTTTTTGAGCGAGCTCATGGCGTGATCGCATTTGTCCCGGTTATGATCCTGCACATAGATCTCCAGGGCGACCGAACGGCCGGAAAGGGTGGTAAAGGTGTCGGGTATCCTGACCAGATTGCCTGCAACCATGGCGAAAAGATAGGAGGGTTTGGGAAAGGGATCCTGCCATCGGGCATAATGACGGCCTTCGGGCAGCTTTCCGGCATCAATCAGGTTGCCGTTGGCCAAAAGGACCGGATAGCGCTGTTGCTCCGCGCTGATGGTGACCTCGTAGCGGGCAAGAACATCGGGCCGATCGAGAAAATAGGTGATCTTGCGAAATCCTTCGGCCTCGCACTGGGTGCAGAAATTACCGCTGGAACGGTACAGACCGTCAAG
>JAHJTI010000315.1 GCA_018829945.1 Pseudomonadota bacterium
CGGTAAGTACGGCAGAGCCGTGGCATATCTGGATGAAATATCCGGAACTCGGCGAACACGTCGACTTCGTCGCCACCCACATGCTGCCCTACTGGGAAGGCATAGAAATGGCCGCGTCCATTGAATACATTGTCAAGCATATGAATATGCTGAAGCAAAAATTCCCGGACAAACAGGTGTTGATCGGCGAGGTGGGCTGGCCCAGTAACGGCAGAACCCGGCAGCTGGCGGTGGCTTCCCCCGCCAACCAGGCCATCTTTCTCCGCCGTTTTCTGGCCAAGGCTGAAAAGGAGAAATACACCTACTATGTCATGGAGGCCTTTGACCAGCCCTGGAAACAAGGAAGTGAGGGTTCGGTGGGCGCGTATTGGGGGGTATATGATGTCAACCGTCAGCCGAAATTCCCCTTTATAGAACCCATTGTCAAGATTCCGGAATGGCGGGTGCTGGCCGGTATTTCCGCGATAATCGCCATCATCACTTTCGCTTTTCTCCTGATCGACAGCAGAACCTTGCGGAACCGGGGCCGCAGTTTTCTTGCCACCATCGCCTTCGGTGCCTCCACAGGGGCGGTATGGATCGTTTACACCTACACCAGACAATATCTGAACCCGACCACCATCCTTATCGGCGTTCTCATGGTGGTCGGCATGATCGGGGTCGTGGTGGTCCTTCTGGCTGAAGCCCATGAATGGGCGGAGGCAACCTGGCTGTCGGAGTGGCGCCGTCCGTTTACCCCCCAGCAACGGGGCAATGAAGAGCTGCCCATGGTCTCCGTACATGTGCCGGCTTACAACGAACCGCCCGAGATGCTGATCGAAACCCTGAATGCTTTGGCCAGACTGGATTATCCCCGCTACGAAGTACTGGTCATAGACAACAACACCAAGGATCCGGCGGTCTGGCAACCGGTGGAAGCCCATTGCCGAAAACTCGGAACACAATTCCGCTTTTTTCATGTAGACCCGCTTTCCGGATTCAAGGCCGGAGCATTAAACTTCGCCCTGGAACAAACCGCCCCGGAGGCGGAAATCCTGGCGGTCATTGACAGCGATTACATAGTCACCCCGGACTGGCTCAGGGACATGGCTCCCCAGTTTGCCAAGCCTTCCCTGGCCATTGCCCAGGCACCGCAGGATTATCGGGACGATGAGTAAAACCTCTTCAAAGCCATGTGTTATGCGGAATACAAAGGATTTTTCTATATCGGCATGCTGACCCGCAATGAACGCAACGCCATCATCCAACACGGCACCATGACCATGGTTCGCAAATCAGTGCTGCAGGAAGTCGGCGGTTGGGCGGAATGGTGCATTACCGAGGATGCGGAATTGGGGTTGAAAATATTTGAGCGCGGCTACGAAGCCACCTATAGTTCCAGAACCTATGGCCGGGGGGTGATGCCGGATACCTTCATCGATTTCAAAAAACAGCGCTTCCGCTGGGCCTACGGGGCGGTGCAGATTTTAAAGAAACATGCCAAGGCTCTTCTTTTCGGCAAAGAAACCGCACTTACCAGAGGGCAGCGGTACCATTTTGTCGCCGGCTGGATTCCATGGCTGGCAGACAGCCTGAACATGTTCTTCACCGTGGCCGCTCTTGCCTGGTCACTGGGCATGGTTTATTTCCCGCTCAAAGTTGATCCGCCCTTGGTGATCCTGTCGATCTTGCCGCTCACCCTCTTTGTTTTCAAGGTAGGAAAAATGATCTACCTTTACCAGACACGGGTCGGCGCCACGGCAGCGCAGACACTGGCTTCGGCCTTGGCGGGCCTTTCCTTGTCCCACACCATCTCCCAAGCGATTCTCCTTGGTTTTACCACCAAGGATATTCCTTTTTTCCGAACCCCGAAACGCGCCAGGCGCTATGCCCTCCTGCAGGCTCTGCAATCAGCCAGGGAAGAAGGGTTGATTATGATCGCCCTCTGGCTCGCAGCCATCTGCGTCGTGGTGTCGCAAGGGTCTGAAACCGCGGATCTGATGGTCTGGATCATGGTGCTGTTGGTGCAGTCAATCCCCTATCTGGCAGCGGTTATCATGTCAATGATAAGCGGCTTCGCAAAAACCGAGGAAAAGATCATCAGCAATATTACGGCGCCACCATCTTCTCCGGTTGATCCAGTAAGCGTAGCCTGAAGTAAAATCCTGGTATGCAATTTCCCCGGTTCCGCCTGAAAACCGGGGAAATTGCCACACATCCATTTCCCTTGCTTCACGGCGAGAAATCGGCTATATAGTCGGTCTTTTCTTTTCCAGATGACTGACAAAGAGAAAAATTCCATTACATGGATTACGCGGAAAAATAACCACCAAACTCCGCTCCACTTCAGCGGCAAACCGCACTTTTCTTCAGCCGCCCCCCACTATGCACATCTCCCAAGAAAACATCACAGAAACCACCTCCCCGAACTTGCGGCTCAGGAAGAAAGGATTTTCTTTTCGGCTCCGTTCGCTGGGGCGCCTGGCTGTCCGCTGGCTGATTTTCTGCCTCGCGGGAACCATGGCGATCACCATTTTCTTTCGCTGGGTGCCGCTGCCATTCAGCTCACTGATGGTCCAGCGGCAGGTCGCCTCCTTGTGGCAGGAAAAACAGAAAGGAAGTGAATATCGTTTTCGCTACGAGTGGGTCGAGATGGGTCGCATTTCTCCCTATGCGCCTCTCGCCGCTATCGCTTCCGAAGACCAGAAATTTTTAGACCACATGGGATTTGACTTTGATGCCATAGAAAAAGCATGGGAACACAACCAACGACGGAAACGAGTGCACGGGGCAAGCACTATAACCCAGCAGGTTGCCAAGAATCTTTTTCTCTGGCCGGGAAGAAGCTTTGTCCGCAAAGGACTGGAGGTGTATTTTACCCTGCTGCTCGAGGGCCTCTGGCCAAAACGGCGCATCCTCGAAGTCTACCTCAACGTGGCGGAGTTCGGCCCGGGAATATTCGGGGTCGAAGCTGCCAGCCAGGTATATTTTCGCAAGTCCGCCGCCAAACTGAATCCTGCGGAAGCCGCCATTCTGGCAGCAATCCTGCCCAGCCCCCTGCGTTCAAGTGCAATCCGTCCCTCCGATTACATCAGCGAACGTGCCTGGCACATCCAACAACAGATGCGATCCATGGGAGGTGTTGCCTTGCTCAAGCCTCTGGGTAAATTTTCTAAGAAATAACCTGCCCGCCCTGCTCATCAATGCTGATACGCACCTCTTTCCGGGTTAATGGACAACGGAAAGAAAGCCGATGGGCAACAAGTTCCATGCCGGTCGTGTTTTTGTTCCCAACCCCATACTTCGGATCACCGAGCACGGGATGACCGATCATGGCAAAGTGTCGGCGGATCTGGTGCAGCCGTCCGGTTTTGAGGGTAACTTCGGCCACGGAGGTATCGGTGGTCTGATCATAGGCAGTAATGGTATATCGGGTAAGAGCCGTCTTATTGTCCAATGGCAGTTCGATCACCCCGGATTCCTCGCTGAGACGACCGACCACGGTTACCCGGTACTGCTTGTCAATCGCGTTGTCCTGCAGCAAGCCGGAAAGTTTGGCTGCAGCTGCTTTGCCATGGGCCAGAATCATCAGGCCGGTGGCTTCCCGGTCGAGCCGGTGCACCGGCAGAACAGGACGCTTCAGCCGATAATGGACTTCGACCTGACGCACCAGTGAGCAGTGGTCACCGTAGACCGTTCCTTGCGCCAGCAGGCCAGCAGGCTTAAGCCAGATGCTATATTGACCAGCATCATGCAGACATTGGGCAACTGGGGGTTTCACCGAGAGAAGCCGCGCATCGTAATGCAATTCAAGAATATCGCCGGACACGGGCTGAAAGGTAGCCTTCCGCAACCGTTTCCGCCCCCCCCTTTTACCGGTCAGCCAGACCGCCCCCTTGCACATGGCGTCTTTCACCCGACTCTTGGCAAGCCCGGAACGGGTCGCCAAAAGGTCGCAGGCAGTACCTTCATCCCCAGGCGCAATGGTGATCCGCATGGTAAAAGCGGCCTGAATATGCTCTGCACCCACTCTGTTATCTAAAATGTTCATAGC
>JAHJTI010000270.1 GCA_018829945.1 Pseudomonadota bacterium
ATGCCGTCTATCATTTCGGTATCGGCAGAGCGGGGCTTGGCATATTGCCCTGCCATACGCCCCACCTTGATCACCGGCTTGCCGCCGGCGTAGCTCATAATTACCGCCATCTGCAGGATAACCTTTAAAAGTTCCCGGATGGAAGGGGCGGTGCACATGGAAAATTCCTCGGCGCAGTCGCCGCCCTGGAGAAGGAAGGCTTCGCCCTCGGCAGCCATGGCAAGCTGCTTCTTCAAGGTGCGGATCTCTCCGGCAAAGACCAGGGGGGGCAGCAGGGAGATGGTCTGCACCATCTCTTCGTACGCTTTTTTGTCTGGCCAGTTGGGCTGTTGCAGGGCGTTGAACTGCTGCCAGCTCGTCTTGCTCCAGGGGCGCTGTGTCATGGTATCTTTCTCCAGGTTATAACGTGTGCTACACAATCGACGGGCTCGCAGATCGTGGCGGGTATTTCAAGGTAAACGGGTTTTATTGTGTTCTTAAATCTCAGCCTTCTTTTGCCCCCGGCAACGCGCAGGGGCCGCCGGCGCAGCAGACCTCCACGTCAAAGGCGTTCAGGATGCGCAGTTCCGGTTCGCGCCGTTTCTGAGCGGTGGGGCTGAAATCCAGGCCGGGCATAATGGTTAAAATTGCATCCCTGGTAGGGATCGCGGTCAATCCTGTTTCCAGGACCTTGCCGGTTCTGACATCCAGCAACTCCGCATCCTCGCCGTTGGTCACCACTGCCAGAGGAATCAGTTGGTTTTTCTCCAGCACCCGTGCTGCCGCGATGGCCGCTCGTTCCCGGGTTACCAGCGAGCCGGGGCCGTATCGCACCACCATCACCAGTTGCCCTGCGATGTTGACCACAATGTCGATCTTCGAGGCCACGAACTGGTTGGCAAACAGGGTTTCAATCTTGCGCCGCATGGTCAGCTCGGCTTTGGCAAACCCTTTTTCCTCAACGAGCAGCCGGGCCAGTTTCTGCCGGTAGCGCTCGTCATCGGTGTCCACAATCGGTTCGCCGGTGACAAAATCGACCAGAGTGCCGTAGATCATGTGGTGCGAAGGGATATCTGCCATAACACCCATACCCAAATAAAAAAAGAGGAGGCCGCAGCCCCCTCTTTAAGAAAGGCCGTCCCGAATTCGAGAAAGCGGCCTCTATATAATACCGCTTTTTTACAGAGTCAGCCAGGACTCGCTAAACACGTTCTGGCCGGACAACACCTTATAGGTTTTATAATGCTCAATGGCGGTGCCGGTCAGGCCTGCGGGATCGGGATCGTTGCCGTCCATCATACCGTGGACCATATCCACCATATTCTGGCGCTCGCCCTTGCAGATGGCCATGAGCTCGGTGTCGTAGGAGTTGACGATGGCGGTGGTGATCCCGTACTTCATCAGCATGATGAGATAGGTGCGGTCAAGGTACTTGCGCAGATGCTCGGCCACACCGTTGCTGACGTTGGACAGACCCACGGTGGAGCCTGCGCCGGGGGCGATCTCTGGCAACATTTCCATGAACTCAAGCCCTGAGGCGATCTGGTCGGCGCCCAAGGTGATGGGGGTTCCGATCGGGTCAAAAAGCATTTTTTCGTTGGGGATGCCTGCCTCGGCCAGGGCCATCATCAGGTCAACAGCCATGGCGGCGCGCTCGTTGGAATCGCGGGGCATGCCGTCCGGACCCCAGAGCAGGGCAATAACATTGCAGCCGGCTTCGGCGGCAACCGGGATAAGCTTTTCCATCCGCTCGGGCTGGGCGGAGATGGAGTTCATGATTGCGGCTTCACGATTTTTCACCACCTTGAATCCGGCAGCCATGGCGTCGGTGTTGGTGGTGTCCAGACAGAGGGGCACGGAGCTGGCAGCTTCCACGGTCTGCACAATCCAAGGCATCAGCTCGATCCCATCCTTGCGGGCCGGTCCGATATTGAGATCCAGGTAGGAGGCGCCAGCGGCGGACTCTTCCTTGGCCATCTCCTGAACCGGGCCAGGATTTCTCTCTTTCATGGCGGTGCCGCTTCTTTTACCCATGATGTTGATGCTTTCCGCAATGGCTGCTACCTTGATCATTGTTTTCTCCCGTGCTGTAGATTCAAACGTATATTTAGGAGTCGCTCCGGAAAAAAAATCCGTTGCGGCTCCTTATGTCGTTTTTGCCAGTTCAATGGCTATATTGTGTTGTACCGATCCTGACGGAAACGGAGGTTTTCCCGAGTATAAGAGTGCATGGTAACGTGGGAAAATAGCGTTTTACCAAAAGGATGTCAACAGGCAACAGGACGAAAACGTGTAAAAAGTGTCGAATTGGCGCGGAAATCGGTGGATATACCTAGTTTCCGGGCATGTTCAATTTCGGTTTTCCGCCACCACTCCCCTAATCTCACTCTTCCTGTCCTTTCAGGAAATTGATCAGAAGCTGGATCAGAAAGACGAACAGAAAAACAACGAGGAAAACGGCGAGCCAGTCAAGCAAGCCGCTTATATGGCGGAGTATCCAATGCACCGTTTTATTCCTGCCCTGAAGGTGTTGGGTCTGGTAATGTTACAGAGAAGACGGCACCTCTGCCGGGGCTATGTTTAAAACTGATTTCTCCATTATGACATTCCAGAATGCTTTTCGCTATGGCAAGTCCGAGCCCGGAGCCTTTGGTGTCATGAGCGCCCCGCCGAAAAGGCTCAAAGATATGGGCAAGGTGTTCTTCGCTTATTCCCGGACCATTATCGGCCACCTCCAGCGTTGTGCCATTTTTTTCATGATGAATAGACACGTTGATTTTTCCGTGGGGGTCACAGTACTGGATAGCGTTTCCGATCAGGTTTGAAATGACGCGCTGGATCAAAAGGCTGTCCGCATACACCGGGAAGGGTTCTCCTCGGTTCTGGTTAAAAGTAAGACAAATCGCTTTTTTCTCCAGTTCAATTTCCAGGTTCCGGATGACAGTGACCACCAGTCCGGCAAGATCAAATTCTGTGTACTGGGGAACACATTCCTTCTGCTCCAACCGGGAAAAAACCAGAAACCCATCAATGAGTTCTTCCTGGTTTTTTAAATTGCCGTAAACTACCTCCAGGTGCTGTCTCTGTTTGTCGTTTATCTCCCCGGCTTTTCCCTTTAAAATTCGCTCAATAAAGCCTGCCGATGAGACGATGGGGTTCTTCATGTCATGGGCAAACATGGAAAGCATGTTTTTTCGTTCCATCTTCAGCTTGTTCGCCTGGGTAATGTCACGGAATAAAGCCACGCCGCCCCAGAAAACTCCCTGTTCGTCTATCAGGGGTACGGTGGTCACCAGAACATCGATTGTCTGTCCATCCCTCCTGGTGATCCTTGTTTCGCTCGCAACTGTTCCCTGTCGCTTTTCAAAGGTGTTTTCAAACAAAGGACAGGCATGGGCGTCTGTGGTGCCATGCAGCAATTCAGAGTGGAGTCTTCCGAGAACCTCGTTCTGGGAATACCCGGTGATTTCCTCGGCTGCCTTGTTGAACTCAATGATGACTCCTTCCGCATTAACAACAGAGTAGCCGACCGGCAGATTATTTTTTATGATTTGAAAACTAAGCGCCTGATCCATTGTGTTCGGCATGGGTATCCCCTAAAAAAATGTCAAGATTGGCATCATGGTTTTGCTATACTGAACAAGAAGAGCATTGCAATACTTTGCAGAGGTGTTTCGCATGACGCGTAAAATCCTTGTGGCAGTTGAGAATACTGTCTATTGTCGGAAAATTCCTCAATATCTTCGCGGCTTGTTCAGCGGAGATATTGATGTGGTTTTTTATTTTCATACCGTAGTTCCCCATTACGGCAGCCAGGCCTCCGGCGAGTTGCTTGATCAGCAGGACATTCTTGCAACTCTTGGCAACACCGAAAGAAAGAAGTTTTCCGGGTGCAAAACCCATCTTCTCGAATTGAAGGAGGAGTTTCTCAAGAATGGCTTTGCAGAGAACCAGATAGAAATCGAGGTCAGCATCTCCTCGGGCGGGGTGGCTCACAAGATCATCCATATGGCCATCCAAGGAAAATTTGATGCAATAGTCATCGGAAAAAAAAATCTGGGCCTCCTTGAAAAGGTCGTCTCGGGAAGCATTTCCTCCACTATCCTCGACCAAAACGATCGCATCCCTGTCTGGGTGGTCAATGGCGACATCCACTCCAACAAGGTCCTGGTCCCGGTCGATTGCAGCCCTCACACCCTTGACGCCATTGATCACCTCGCCTTTATTCTGAAAGATAACCCTCTGGTGGAAATAACCCTGTTCCATTCATGCTCCATGCTGGCCCAGGAGAAAATCTATCCCAAAGATCTTTTTTATGAAAAATGGGGCAAGGAGTGGGTGGATGAGCACCTGCAAGGGGATACGGATGGCCATTTTCATTTCCATGGTCCGGAGCAGATTTTGCGGGAAGCCGATTTTCCCATGGAGCGGGTACACCGCTTGCAAACCAGCAAAGGCATTGAGCCGGGTCAGCAGATTGTGAGCATGGTGAAAAATGATGGTTACGGCACCGTGGTCATGGGCCGCCGCCATAAAGACATAAGCAAAGGAATCTTTCAGGGGGTGTCCGATCGGGTGCTGGCCAATGTCAGCGATGTGGCGCTCTGGGTTGTTGGCTAGAAAAAATATCTCAGGCGCACCTCCACCTTGTTGCTGTTCTGTTTTTCTCCATATTCACTCATCCGGCCGCCGTTGAGGTAGGAAAATCTGAGGCGCATCTCCCAGTTGGTAAAACCGGTATAGAGCATCTCCGGACTAAGGGAATAACTCTCGTCGGCGAGGTTGAGGATGGCCGTGACCCCGGGCGTGAAATAGAGAATGTCAAAGGGTTCTTTCTGGGTGATCCGGGTATACAGATAGTCCCGTCCTGGTTGCGGTTTCGAGTATCCGCTTTCGCTGATGATGGCAACCTGCTCTAAAAGGGTGTCATCGCCGGTTGTAACAAACTGGTAAGAGCCGGTGTCGACTTTTTGGAAAAAACGCTCCATTTCTCCTTCGGTATAGCCGTCATCGTTATGGTAGAATTCAACAATGGCGGTGAGGTCACTTTCCGTGAGATAGCGTAACCCCAGAAGATAGCTGGTGTCGCTTGTCTCTCTGGCGGCCAGTTGCCCGAATTCGTCCAGCACCTTGTATGTCTGATTGGGAACATAGGCCAATTCGCCATGCACCTCCAGGTTGGAGGCCAGATTTCTGGAAAAATCCACGCCATACCGGGTTGAGCGGCTGTTGCCCGTATACCAGAGAAAATCTATATCCGTATCCCTGTAGAGCAGGTAGAGCTTGGCAGCCAGATTCACATTGTCCTGCACGCCGAAGTCTTCATTCACGCCTCGCCAGGCTGGCAGAGCGACAGTGGTCAGGGCTACAGTCTGCAGCGGCCCATCATAGCTCTTAACCAGATCAAGACCTGCGCCGATATAGCCTTCCAGAGCCTCTTCCGGATTGTTCGGATCCTTGGCCCGGTCTATAAAGCCCACCGGGTTCCAGGCATATCCTTTGCCCCACTTGAAGACCTTTTTACCGAAATCCATGTTCAGGTTGGGGGTTGCCTTGATGCTGGCATACCCTTCAAAAATGTCAGCCTTGTCGGTCCATCCCAGATCATCCTGAGAGCCGGTTGCCTGCACAAGCCAGTTGAAGGTTGTTACTCCCCTGCTGTAACTGCCGTTAAGCTGCAGGGTCGAGCTTAAGCTCTCCAGGCTGGAACGGGGTTCTTTATAAAAATTGAGAGCAGAGAGGGCGCCGTCCTGATTGATGTCGCTCCGATCCCATTTGAGCTCCGCGTAGCCCCCCCACGCTTTATCTTTTTTCTCAAATTCATCCAGATCGAAACCGTATTCATCTCCTGCGGAGGCTTGCGCGGGGACGATGGCAAGAGCAAGGGCAAGCAGGCGAAAGGTTCGCTTCGGGTTTGCCATTATCAGCGCAGTTCCTCGATGCGGGGCAGGCCGTTCAGGGTGAAAATTTCGTCCGCCAGCTCTTTTTTCTGGATTTTTGCATAGACCATGACGGACTTATAGCCCTTGTACAGGGGGCTGTCCGTTTCTATCACCGAGGGCCGTTTCAGCCCGTCGCCGAAATCCTTGAGTTCCTTGTAGTAGAGGGTCTTGATCAGCATGCCGCTCACCGCGTAGCAGGCAACGGAGGTCGGCACTAGGGCTTTTTTGTTTACCAGCATCTCAATCCTGTCATAGGCAACCGTTGAGGTTTTGGCCCTGAGGGTCAGGAGATAGTTTTCGCCCTGTTCCGCCGCTTTTTCCACCGAGTATTCCGTGGCATAATCAAGGCGCAGGATGTCCGCGTTGTTGAAAACTCCGCCCACCACAGACTGCAGACTGGTGATGCGCAGGGGTTTTCCCACATTGGGGATGTAGAGCCACATGTTGTCACCCAGGCGCAGGGTGGCGCGACCCTTCTCACTGGCCGGAGAAAGGAAGAGGGCCACGACCTTGTCATCGCCTTTTTTTACACTGTAGAGGACAAATTCCTTCTTGGTGCCGTCCGGTTCGATATTGATCAGCTTCCGGTACATTTCATAGGATTGGGGCTGCAGGTTCCGGTCCACCTTGGTCAGGATGGCGTTGCCGTCCAGGGCCATGGCCGGCAAGGACACCAGGGTCGCGGTGCAGAAAATAAGGGCGGTGATGATCTGTCTCAGCATGGGGCTCAGCTCCTGGGTCAAGGTAAATTTCCGTGGGTGCTCGTTAAGTGCGATGGTTCCGGCAGCCAACCGCGTTTACGCTCCCTGCCATGTGTGCACAGTCTTACGTCCGGGAGAAGATTCGCAGGGTGGTTTTTTTGTTTTTTGGCTGATGTTCAGCAGAGGCCCCGTGTGGGTTCCGCTTATTTGCCGCCGTCTGTCCTTACGGCATCGGCGACCTTTCCGGAGGCGATCCGGGAAGCAATTCCCTTTGTTCGCATGGCCCCGACCATCTTGGCGCCAAACTCCCCGGCAATGATGGTTTTGATTCCTTTTGCCGCCAGGAATTCCACGACCTGCGGTCCCGCTCCGCCCGGTACCTGTAGGTGGGGGTTCGCCACCGCCTCTACCAGATCGCCCTTTTCATCAAAAAAGAGAAAATAAGGACTGCGGGCCGCCACCGCACTGATCATGGCCGCTGGAGTTGAATTTTCCGCCGCCACGGCAATGGAAGCGGGACCGGCGGCCATTGCCGTGGCGGCGCTCACCAGCAGCGCGGAGAAGAGCAACAATGCAAGCAGATGTTTTTTGATCATTGGGGAACCTCCTTCATGCTCTGCCGCAAGGCGCGAACCTCCTCGCGCAGGGCCGCCAACTCCTGCTGCGGACAATTGCGGGAATCATCCCGGCGCAGCAGGCGAAAAAGCAGGAAGGCCAGCAGGGCAAAGAGAATGAGGCCGAAAAACGGCTTGAACCAGAAAAAAAACGGGCTGAAAAAATGGGGGGAACACCACATGATCGTTTTCCTTGAAAAAAGGGGTTATTTGTTTGTGCAATTAGACATGTCTGAGCGCGGTAATGGGGTCCATTTTTGCCGCCTTCCAGGCGGGCTGCAGGCTGGCCAGCACCGAGATACCGATGACGATGGCCAGGATAGGCACTATTTCGCCAACCGAAATGGTGGGCCGCAGGATCAACCCGGTCTGCATGCCGAAATTAAAGGTGAGGGATGCGCTGTTCAGTCCGGCAATGGCCAGCAGGCTGATGACGGTGCCCGTCACCGTACCGACAATGGCCAAAAGAAAACCCTCGGCAAGAAAAAGGGGGAGGATCTTTCCCGGCGTGGTGCCGATGGCTGCGATGGTGCCGATTTCGCCGATGCGCTCATACACCGCCATGATCATCACGTTCATGATGCTGACCAGGACAATGGCCACCAGCATGACCTTGATAAATAAGGTCATCAGGTCGATCATCTTGGCGATATTGTAAAAGGGAGAGAGTTTCTCCCAGGTATGGATCTCGAAGGCCGGTTTGCCTTCCTTGTTGGTGATGCCCCCAAGTTGTTGTTCAAGGTTTTTGGTAACTGCGCGGAGAGCCGCGATATTCTTGAGGCGGACAGCGATTTCGCTGATTTCCACCCCATTGATGCGCAACAGTTCCTTGGCATCATCAAGATGGATGGTGCCGTCCCGGCCTCCAGGCCCGGAAATTCCCTCAAGAACGCCATGCACCACAAAAGGCTTG
>JAHJTI010000293.1 GCA_018829945.1 Pseudomonadota bacterium
TATGAGATAGAAAACTTCACCATCATTGATTACACCGGCGGAGTGGCGGACCTCAACAACCGTATTGTCCGCATTGTCGGCGAGCCGGATCGGAGAATTGTCCGGGATCCCGTCCGCATGATGCGGGCCATCCGCCATGCGGCCAGAAGCGGATTTACCATCGAAGATAGCTCCTGGCAGGCAATTCTCGCCAATCTCGACACCCTGCGGCAATGCCCGGATTCCCGGGTCCGGGACGAATTCTTCAAAGACCTGTACAGCACCGCCTGCGCCCCCTGGTGTCGCCTTGCCGTGGCCAGCGGGATCTTTTTTCTCCTGTTGCCGTGTTATGAAGGGATCATCAGCCAAGAATCAGAGAAGTTTTCGGCGGAAACCACCCTCCTGTTCGCCCTCTGCCAGGTGATTGACCGGTTGCATGGCGAAGGCAACCTTTTGCCGGAGCATCTCCTGCTTGCCGCCCTCATGTTGCCTTGGGCCCAGGCGCGCTTCAATCTGGTGAATACACCCACCGAAGGTCGCGAGACTTTCAACTTTTCCCGCACCCTCCGGGCTCAGATTGATTCACAGCTGGAGCACCTCAATGTCAAGCGGGCTTCCCGCGAGGAGATCACCTCGCTGCTGGTCAATCTTCCGATTTTTGTCCGGCACGGCACCGAACAATCCTGGCCCGGATGGCTGAAACGGAAGAGCTATTTCCCGGATGGGATGCAGCTTTTTCAGATGTATCAGGAAGCCCTTGGCGGCTCCCCTGCAGACCTTGCTCCGCAGACCGAGTCTTCCCCTCCCCTCAGGAGCGGCAAGACCAGACCGGATAAAAAACGACAGCCCCGGTCGGAAAGCCGCAACCCTGCGTTTTCCGCAAAGAAGGGCGGAATCTTTGGCCTCAAGTAAAATGGCCTTTCGACGGACGTCGTTCATTTTTTAGTCACAAAATCCACGAAAGAACACGAAATTTGCTGGAATTTTTCGTACGGTTCGTGACCGATTTCAGGGACAATTATTGTGAAATCCCAGCTTCCTCAGCCGCCCGACATCACCGCGCTCCAGGCATTGCCCCTGGCCGAACTCATGCACCAGGCCCTGGCGACAAAGCTGGCCCGGCGAGGGACATCTTTTTCCCTGTGCAGCATCATCAATGCAAAATCCGGCAGATGCAGCGAGGACTGCCATTTTTGCGCACAATCAGCCCATTACCAGACTGAAGCGCCGGTCTATCCGCTGCTTAACACAGATCAGATCCTGAAGGGTGCCCGGGAGGCCAAAAAAAACGGGGCCAACCGGTTTTCTCTGGTGACCAGCGGCAGGGGACTGGCAAGCGATGATCTGACCGAGGTTTTGGAAATCATCCGCGCCATCCGAAAAGAAGTGGGGATTAAGGTCTGCGCTTCCCTTGGCATCTTGGGCGAGTCCGAACTCGGCCAACTCAAGGAAGCAGGTGTTTCCCGCTACCACCATAACCTGGAAACCTCCCGGGAATTTTTCCCGCAGGTCTGCACCACCCACAGCTTTAATGACCGGATCGCAACAATCAGGGCTGCCCAGAATGTCGGCCTTTCGGTATGCAGCGGCGGGATCTTCGGCCTAGGCGAATCCGAGGCGGACCGGTTGTCCATGGCAATAAGTCTTGTGGAGTGCGGAATTGATTCCGTGCCCATCAACGTCCTTATCCCTTTGCCCGGCACACCCTGCGCAGGGCTTCCGCCTTTGCCCATCTCGGAAATTCTCCGCGCCATCTCCCTTTACCGTCTGATCCTGCCCCAGGCTGCCATCCGCTTGGCCGCCGGCCGCGAATCCGCCCTGGCCGATTTTTTGAGTTCCGCCTTCATGGCCGGAGCCGACGGCATGATGATCGGCGGTTATCTCACCCAGCGGGGCCGCTCCCCGGAAGCAGATCTACAATTTGCCAAAGAAATCAAACAGCTATGGTCGATCTGAAGAACTGGCTGAACCAGCAACGGGAAAAGGGCGGACTCCGCAGCCTGCGCCCTGTCAGCCGTCGAGGAAAAGGGCGCCTCACCCTTACCA
>JAHJTI010000271.1 GCA_018829945.1 Pseudomonadota bacterium
CGTCCGCAAAGAATGGATGATGCTGATTTCCATCCCGCCTCAGGATCGGGCCCTGATGTTTTCCGGCCCCATGCCCATGGCCGAGTTCAAAAGAAAAATCTGGGATCCGGCCTTCGGCGGCGGCGATCCCATCCGCGATCTGGCCCCGGGGCTGGACCGCAGTGCCATCGGCATGATTGAAACCGGTGACCTCAGACGGCGTCAGCCCTTCTGGGCGAACCGCGACAAGGCCGCTCCCTGCGCCTACTATTGCCCGGTCCATATCCCCACCGTCGACCGGCTTCGGTTGTTCCGCGAGGGCAAGGGCGACGAGGCCTACGAGATGCTGCTTGATTACACCCCTCTGCCTGCCTCGGTCTGCGGCCATGTCTGCCCGAATCTCTGCATGCAGAACTGTTCCCGGCAGCTTGTTGACGAGAAGATCGATGTGCAGATGCTGGGCCGCGCGGCCCGCGATGCCAAACTTCCCAAACCTGCCAAGTCGCTGGGCAAGAAAGTCGCCATCATCGGCGGCGGTCCGGCCGGCATGAACGCGGCCTGGCAGCTTGCCAAGGGCGGCGTTGAAGCCCATATCTTCGAACGCGACCAGCAGCTCGGCGGCAAACTGGCCCAGGTCATTCCCTGGGAGCGGCTGCCCAAGGCCATCTGGGACAAGGAGATCAAGCGGTTCCTCTCCATGCCCAACGTCAAGGCCAACTTCGGCGTGACCATGACCAAGGACAAATTCGCAGAGCTGAAGAAAAAGTACGACTATGTCGTCGTGGCCGTCGGCACCCATCAGCCGCGCACCATTCCTTTTCCTGGCCATGAAATGGTTATTCCGGCCCTGGACTTCCTGAAAGGCGCCAAAAGCGCCAAGCCCCCCAAGGTGGGCAAGCAGGTGGTGATCATCGGCGCGGGCAACGTGGGCTGCGATGTGGCGTGTGAAGCGTACCGCCTTGGAGCCCAGGAGGTCACCCTGGTTGACATCCAGAAACCCCTGGCATTCGGCAAGGAAAAGACGGCGGCTGAAGAACTCGGCGCCACCTTCAAATGGCCGGTGCAAACCAAGGAAGTCACCTCGGAAGGGTTGATCGACGCAGCCGGACAACTCATCCCGGCCCAGACCGTGATCATCTCCATCGGCGATGTCCCGGCCCTGAAGTTCCTGCCGGATACCGTTGAGGTTCTTTCCGTGGGCGGCGCAAGCTGGATTAAGTGCAACACCGCCGGGCTGACCAGCGACCCGAAAATTTCAGCGGTGGGCGATGTGGAGCGGCCGGGACTGGCCACCAACGCCCTGGGCGCCGGCAAGAAGACTGCGGAATCCATTCTCGCCGGTTTCAAGGGAGAGGAATGGCATGACTTTGACCTGCAGGTCATTCCCCAGTCCAGCCTGACCGCAGCCCATTACACCCCAGAGTCGTGCGGTTCCTCGGAGGCAGACGAGGCGGATCGCTGCATGAGCTGCGGCACCTGCCGCGACTGTCATCTCTGCGAAACCATCTGCCCGACCCAGGCCATATCCAGGGAAAAACTGGAAGACAAGTCCTACCGGTATGTCTCTGACCCGGACAAGTGTATTGCCTGCGGCTTCTGCGGCGACACCTGCCCCTGCGGCATCTGGGTGATGCGGCCCTTCTAAGGCATCGCTACAAACCACAAAAAAGCCCCGGCTGAAAAGCCGGGGCTTTTTTGTGGTGCACACTTTGCCGGAGCCGGTACCTAACCAAACCCTTCGACAGGCTCAGGGTGAACGGATGGGCGGATGACACGCAACAGACAATGCACCGTTCACCCTGAGCCTGTCGAAGAGCAACCGTCACGATGGCACGGAATACATTTCCCCGGTTATAGTGCCCCCCTTTTCTGTCCCCTGAAAACCCCTGTCACACCTTGAGTATCTTTCAACAGCCTCTTATAAAAAATCTTATTGCAACTGATCTCCAACCAGTCTTTCCCCCTGTCATTCCGCAAAAGCCGAAACCCAGAAAAATTAACTCCCATACTTCGATGCTGGCCGAAGTCCGACTGTAATCACAATAAAAAAAGGGCCAACCCGTGCGGGTCGACCCTTTTCATTTCATACAACTACTGTTGTTTCTACAAAAACCGCCTTAAAAAGTATGGCAGCTTTTACAGGTAGTCTTCATGCCGCCATGCACCACCTCGGCATGTTCCTTATGAAGATCCTGTGCACTGTTGTAGGTTTTTCCACTATGACAGTTGTTACAGAGACCATCCTTTGTAGGCGGTTCTATCCAGCCAGTGGGTTCGGTGGTATGACAAGCCGAACAGTCCTTGCCCAACTCTTCGGCATGCTTCTTGTGCAAATTCTGCCATTTGAGTCCTCTATTACCATGACAGAGGGTACAGTTTTTAACCTTGGCAGGCCAGGTATGGTAGCCCAGTTTGCCGAAAGGAATCATCTTGCTGCCGTCAGGGGTGTTGCCCTTCAGATTATGGCACTCCGTACATGTCGGCGCCATGGTCTTGGGCTCAACACCGTGGGTAATCAGCATCTCGGCATTGGCGTTGACCATGGTATAGCTGCCGGTCATGCCCTGTTCCTGCATGCCTTTCTGCACAGCCGCATTATAATCGCCGGTCATGAACATCCAGAGGATCATGGGCGGAACAATCCGACCATCTGACAGGAGGGGCATAACCGTCGTATGATTTTTAATCGGCACGATCTTGGATTTGCCGTCGAAGATCTTACCGTTGGCCTTTGCCATGGTGATGGAGCCATCTCCATTCTTGGCAATGGTTTCGCCGACGTTATACACATAGGAGGTGCCGTCAAACCACCGGTACTCAGGCTTCACGTTGGAGGCCTTGTCTTCGTGGCCGATAAAACCGCCCTGCCCGCCAAGATGGCTCGGGAGCCATACCGGGTTGTTGAAATCGCGGTGCATCTCGGTGGCGCCGCCCTTGGCAAAGGTTCTGATATGACATATCTGGCAAGCAACCCGACCGTTAGTGGCATGCCTATTCATCTTGACGGTAGTTGAGTTGCTGGCGCTATGCGGTGCAGTACCGTGACAATCCGAGCATTTCGGATCAACCGCTTCGGTCTGGCGCAGGTCAATACCGCGACCGGCAACCTTATGACCGCTCACAGCATGACAGGAAGAACAGGTAAGGTTGCCGCGGGTTGGGGACATATGCACATCCTGCGTATCGGTGGGAGTCGCAGTATTGATGCCCATGTCGCCGCGCTTGGTCCAGTCTCCGCCGCCGGCGGTTGCATGGCAGCGCAGGCAAGATTTGCGGGTGGTCTTGTGCACGTTTTTAGCAATATCGACCATGGTGGTGCCGGCAGGCATGGCCGCATAGTTGGGTTCGATGAAATAATTGCCGTTTGCATCGGTCAGACCGAATACGTAGGTCTTGATCTGGCCAAGGATATTGGTAACGGTCTGGGTCTTGGTCGGGTCACTGGTGAACTTGCGCTGATAGGTATCGCTATGACACATCAGACAATCCACATCGTTTGCAGAAGGCGCATGCGGCGCATTGCCGTCAGCCCGGATGTGGCAGGTAAAACAGGTGTTCCCCGAAGACATGGCATAGGTGCAGAAGGTGTTGATTCCCTTCACCGCCTTGCCAAGATTCTGGGTGGGCGCGTTGGTCAACTCCGGTGTGGGACCAGACCATTTCATGTGCAAGCTGTTGAGCATGTCCTGGGCCTGCACCGGATGACAGGCGACACAGGTAGACGGCCCGTTGTACGCCGTGATACCCGCATGGCCCGGAAGGACCACCGCCTGAGCCTGCGTGGCTCCGCACAAAATTGCCAGTGCGGATGTCGCAAAAAGAAATTTTTTCATAATGATGTCTCCCCTGGTTTTTTTCACAAAAAATTTTTTTCCTCTTTGACAGCCGCCGGACTCACCTCCTTCTCCCTTGGACAGCTTTGTCAGCGGGGCAGACTCTGTCTCAAACCCACAACAGGAAAGACCGTAGTACACCCCAATCACTAGGGCAAATATACCCAACCAGAATAAGTTTTACCAGCTGTGGCATTTTGCCGCAACCCTAAAAAAAACAAATGGGCGCCCCGCATTGCGGAGCGCCCATTTTGGGTACTACTACTGACTAAAAGTACTGCTACTGCTCTTACGGCATAACATGGCAAGTCGTGCAGACATAGCCTTTCGGGAGATGCTTTTTATGCACATCCTGAGAATTTGCCGTCTTCAGACTATGGCAGGTCTTGCACAGAGTCGAGGTCGGGCTCTTCAGGCCAACCGGAGTCTTGCTGTGACATGTGTTACAATTCACTTTGCTCCGATGCTTTGAATGCGTATTCTCAAAGCTGAACGACTTTCTGCTGTGGCACATGGTGCAAGCTTTCGCCGAAGCCGGAAGCTCATGGTAGCCAAGGGCAGTAAACGGAACCATCAGGTTGTTATGCCCCTTCATGGTGCCATGACAGGTGGCGCAGTTCGGCGCCATGGTCTTGGGCTCAACACCGTGGGTAATCAGCATCTCGGCATTGGCATTGACATAGGTGTAGCTGCCGGTCATGCCCTGCTCCTGCATGCCTTTTTGCACGGCCGCGTCATAATCGCCGGTCATGAACATCCACAGGATCACGGGCGGAACAATCCGGCCGTCTGCCAGGAGAGGCATAACCGTCGTATGGTTTTTAATCGGCACGATCTTGGACTTGCCGTCGAAGATTTTACCGTTGGCTTTTGCCATGGTAATGGAGCCATCAGCATTGGGCACGATGGTTTCACCGACGTTGTAGACATAAGAGGTACCGTCAAAGAAACGGTACTCCGGTTTCACGTTGGCGAACATGAGTTCCTCGCCGATGAAACCGCCCTGGCCGCCGAGTTGGCTGGCTTTCCACACCGGAATGCGGAAATCGCGGTGCATCTCGGTGGCGCCACCCTTGCCAAAGGTCCTGATATGGCAAGTCTGACAGCCTACCTGGCCTGAGGCATGGCGGTTCATGTTGACACCGGCAGTAGAACTGCTGTGCGGCGTGTTGCCGTGACAGCTCTGACACTTCGGATCAACCGCCTCTGTCTGGCGCAGGTCAATCCCACGACCGGAAATCTTGTGGCCGCTGACCGAATGACAGGCAGAACAGCTCAGGTTGCCACGGGTCGGGGACATATGCACGTCCTGGGTGTCGGTTGCAGTATCAGTATTCAGACCCAGATCACCACGCTTGATCCAGTCGCCGCCGCCGGCCGTTGCATGGCAACGCAGACAGGATTTCTTGGTGGTCTTATGAACGTTTTTAGCAATATCAACCATGGTGGTGCCCGCCGGCATGGCCGCATAGTTGGGTTCGGTGAAATAGTTGCCACTGGCGTCGGTCAGACCGAAGATGTAGGTCTTGATCTGGCCAAGGACATTGGTCACGGTCTGGGTTTTGGTCGGGTCCATGGTGAATTTGCGCTGATAGGTATCGCTGTGACACATCAGGCAATCCACATCGTTTGCAGAAGCAGCATGCGGGGCATTGCCATCGCCACGCACATGACAGCTGAAGCAGGTATTCCCTGAAGACATTGCATAGGTGCAGAAGGTATTGATTCCCTTCATCGCCTTGCCAAGGTTCTGGGTGGGGGCGTTGGTCAGCTCCGGAGTGGGGCCGGACCATTTCATGTGCAGACTGTTGAGCATGTCCGAAGCCTGCGTCGGATGACAGGCGATACAGGTGGACGGACCGTTGTACGCTGTGATGCCAGCGTGGCCAGGCAAGACCACCGCCTGGGCCTGAGTGACCCCGCACAGAAGCGCCAGTGCGGAGGTCGCAAAAAGTAACTTTTTCATATAATTGCTCCCCTTGATTTTTTCACAAAAACCGCTTTCCCTCTTTGTAGCCACTACCCCCTGCGCCTCACCTCCTTGTCTCTTGGCGGCTTTGTCGGCGGGGCAGCCTCGGTCGTACTCCTCGCTGCGGGAAGACCCATTGCGCCCCAATCATATCGGGATATATACCCAATTATCAGAATAAATACCACCTGCGACATTTTGCCGCAATACAAATTAATTGCGGACAATCAAATATTTTTTCCTGGATTTCATTTCCATGAAACCACTAGCAAAACAAAGGAAACCCTCCGTTTTTACATCAAAAAAACTCCCTGCTCGGACTGCAACTTCCCCTTGGCGCACCCACTCTTTTCCCTCCATCATATTGCATTCGAACAGATGGACCCCATTACCCAACACACCCCAATATGGTCATCGCCCTTTTCACCGAGACAGTCACGACGATATGGGGCGGCCCGTTGACAGCAGAAAGCCCATTTGCCACAAAAAAAGGAGAGCCGGCTTGATGCCGTCCCTCCTTTTTTTGTGCGAACTACCTATATATACAGAGCTGTATTGGCGGTGCTATCCTTCCTCGTACACCTCGGTAACGGTCATTTTATCGCGAGAACCCGCCTGTTTCCGGTAAAACTCACACATAGCCATGGCCACATTTCGTGCATCAACAACTGTTCTTTCGATTGCAGCAGTACGCCATAACTCAGGCCCCCCGGCCTTGAATTTCACCACGAATTTTCGCATCACCCTCTCCTTTTCGGTTGTGGAATCCTTGGACAGTTCCCTCAAACTCTCCCCAAATGACACAAACTACCCAATGTTATGTATCGCATTATTTCACCTCTCAGGTCAACCCCTAAAAAATACCAATAGCATGGGTACGATTTCCACCATGCGCTTATTCCGCGTGCGGTCAGGGTAGCCACAAATAAACACCACAAATATGTGAAATATAAACTTGCATTTTACATATTTGTTTGCAAAACACGACCACGCACCTCACAGAAAAAAACAAAACATCGTACATTCAATGAGAAAAATAACACTATCCCTGTGGCACGATTCTCGCAAATTGTCCGGAGGTCTACCCGAACCCTCAACTCGGAATTTTAAGGAGATACCATGCGGCAACGTTTTTTCGCCATACCCTGCATCAGCCTCGGCCTTGCGCTCATTCCCACTCTTACCCTGGCTGCTGACCCCCATAGCATTGACAGCGGCACCACCGCCTGGATGCTGATCTCCACCGCCCTGGTTTTGTTGATGATACCCGGCCTGGCCATGTTTTACGGCGGCCTGGTCCGCACCAAGAACGTTTTGGGCACCATGATGCACAGTTTTGTCTCCATGGCCGTGATCGGCGTGCTCTGGGTGATCTGCGGCTACAGCCTCACCTTCGGCAAAAACATTTTTGGCGGCATCATCGGCTGGAACCCGGATTACTTCATGCTCAAAGGCATTGACGAGACGATCACCAACGGCGTTCCTGAGTATGTACTGGCCATGTTTCAAGGCAAGTTCGCTATCATCACCCCGGCCCTGATCAGCGGCGCCATTGCCGAACGGGTCTATTTTCGGGGCTACATCCTCTTCATTGTTCTCTGGTTTCTGGTTGTTTACAGCCCCCTGTGTCACTGGGTCTGGGCTCCGGACGGCTGGCTGTTCAACGCCGGTGCCAACGGGGTTATCGATCTGGCCGGCGGCCTGGTCATTCATGTTTCCGCAGGCATCAGCGCTCTGGTTGCGGCCCTGTACCTCGGACCGCGCCGTGATTACCCCAAGACCGCCATGCACCCGAACAATCTGGTCATGACCATGATGGGCGCAGGTCTTCTCTGGGTCGGCTGGTACGGGTTCAACGCCGGATCCACCGTGCAGAGCGGCCTTGATACGGCCCGCGCCCTGACCATGACCCAGATCTCGGCGGCAAGCGGCGCCCTCACCTGGCTGGTCATTGAGGCCATCACCTTCCGCAAGGCAACCTCCCTTGGTTTTGTTTCCGGGATTCTGGCCGGGTTGGTGGTGATCACCCCGGCTGCCGGGGTGGTCCAGCCCATTGGAGCGCTCACCCTCGGCGCAGCCTCTTCGCTGGTCTGCTACTTCGCCCTGATCATGAAAATGCGGCTTGGCTACGATGACAGCCTGGATTGCTTCGGCATCCACGGCGTGGGCAGCGGCCTCGGCGTTTTGCTGCTCTCTTTTTTCATCCGCGATTCTTGGATGGAAAAAGCCTCTGCCGCTGCCGGGCGGACCTGGACCGCCTTTGACCAACTACAGGTACAGCTTCTGGGCATGGGAGTCACCATCGCCCTGGCCGCCATCGCCACCCTCCTGATCTGCTGGATTGTAGAAAAAACCGTGGGCTTTCGAATCGACGCGCAAGGCGAGATGGAAGGCCTCGACAAATGCCTGCATGGTGAGTCAGGATACGGAATGGCGGATCGCTGAACAGCGTCTTTTACTTTTGAATGTGAAAAGGCCGGACGCCCCACAGGGATCCGGCCTTTTTTGTTGGGATTCCTTTAGAAATTTCTGGGAATATGAGGATAACCTTTCTGTCATCTTCCCTTTCTTCTTTTGCGTTCCCAAAAGAAGAAACAAGAAAAGGTCACCCTAACCAGTCCTGGCCCTGCGGGCTCCCCTTACTTCTCGCCGAGGGCAGGACGCGGAAAAACTCGGCGGAGTTTACACCCCCCTGCGGGGTGCCATCAAACAGTCGGAGTCTTCGCTTACCTCCCGCGTCTTTTTCCGCCCCCGCCTGCGAGGCGCGGCAGGAC
>JAHJTI010000272.1 GCA_018829945.1 Pseudomonadota bacterium
AGCGGTGGGCGATGTGATGGAAAATTTGCTCAGCGTTGCCAGCCAGCATGATCACCAGCAACTGTTGCAGCCCCGAAGCCATCTTGATTGTATAGACGCGGTTGGCGGTCTTTGGCCGCAACGGCTCATCGTTTCCCAGTGTTATGATAAATGGACGGAAGCAAGGGGGTTGTATCAAGATCTGGTGGACAAAGAGAGGGACAAGGAGCAGCGGAAAGACTTTCTTTCCTTTCAGGTAAGAGAGATCGAGGAGGCTGCGGCCAGCCCCGGTGAAGACGGAGCCCTGATTCTGGAGCGTGACAGGTTGCGGGCTTCCGATGACTTGATCGTCCTTGGGAAGAAGAGCTGGCATCTTTTAGCGGAGGCGGTGAATACCCCGCTCTCGTTGGTGCGTAAGAATCTGACGCAAATGGCTTCCTTTGATCACAGCCTCTCCGGGTTAGCCGAAGAGGTGGCCGGGAATTGCTTTCAACTTGAAGATCATGTTCAGGCAATCCGTAATTATGTGGAAACCCTTGCCAGTGACCCGGCGCGTCTTGATGTGGTGACGGCGCGTCTTGATCTGTTGCAGCGTCTCAAGAGAAAATATGGCGGTGAACTTGATGCTGTTCTTGCTTTTGGCAGCGAAGCAAAACAGGAACTTGCGGAAATAGAGGCGCTGGATGAAAGACTGATCTCCCTTGAGAAAGAGATGCACCAAAATGAAGCTGCCTTGAGTAAGGCGGCGACCCAACTTTCCAAGGCTCGTCTTGCAGCGGCTCAGGAGTTGGCGGGTAATATCCGCTTGTCTTTGGCCTCTCTCTGTTTTGAGCAGGCAGTTTTTGAAATCAATTTCAGGGATGGAGAATCCCGGGAGCTTGGGGCGATTTCCAGGCTTGGCTGGGACCGTCCGGAATTCGTTTTTTCCGCAAATCAGGGAGAGGAGCCAAAGCCCTTGGCCAAAGTTGCCTCGGGTGGAGAGCTGTCGCGGCTGATGTTGGCTTTGAAAACGCTTCTGGCTCAAAAGGATCAGGTTGATACGGTTATTTTCGATGAAATCGATGCCGGGATCAGCGGCAAAGCGGCAGAGGCCGTGGCCAAAAAGATCCGGGAGCTGGCCGGACATCATCAGGTTTTTTGCATTACCCATCTCCCGCAGATCGCTTCCCTGGCCGATGAGCACTTTCTGGTGCAAAAGGATGTGGTCGATGGGCGCACCAGAACCTCCATTATTCCCCTTTCCGATGAAAAACGTGAGCATGAACTGGCCAGGATGCTCGATGGTGATTCTGTGAGCGAGCAAACCCTGGCGTATGTGCGGACCCTCATGGAGCGGAAGGTCGCTTCATGACCTGCGCCCTGGCTCTTTTTTCCGGTGGTCTGGACAGTATCCTTGCCTGCAGGGTCGTTGCTGGGCAAGGAATTACGGTGCAGGCGGTTAAGTTTGTAACTCCATTTTTCGGATATGACCTCCTGGCCGATGAGCAGGAATATGCCAGGAAAGTCAAGGAGAGCTATGGGATCGATGTTGTCCTTCGGGATGTGAGCGAATCCTACTTTGCAATGTTGCGCAATCCTCCCCATGGGTATGGAAAAAATTTCAATCCCTGCATCGATTGCAAGATACTCCTGCTTCGGGAGGCAAAAAGGTTGATGGCGGAATTTTCTGCTTCCTTTTTGATAACCGGCGAGGTGATCGGCCAGCGGCCAATGTCCCAGCGCCGCGATACCCTGCGGGTTATTGAACGGGACAGCGGTTGCACCGGTATTCTTCTGCGCCCGCTGTGTGCAAAAAAACAGGTACCAACCCTTGCGGAAACTGAAGGGTTGGTTGATCGGGAGCTTCTCCTCGATTTTAACGGCAGAGGGCGGCAGCCGCAAATACAGCTGGCTGAACGGTTTGGCATCAGTGACTATCCCCGGCCCGCAGGGGGATGTGTTCTTACCGAGTCGGAGCAGGCAAAACGGATCGCCTGGTATTATGGACGGTATCCCGAGGTCAGGCTCAATGATGTCAGGATGCTGCTTTTTGGCCGTCATTTTCAGTTGCCGCATGGCGGCTGGTTTGTCTTAGGGCGTGATGAAGCTGAGAATTCGCGGCTCGAGTCCCTCCGGGATCCTGCTGATTATCTGGTGCATATGCCTGAGCGTTCCGGGCCAATGGGGGTTTTGCATGATACAAAGCACCCGGATGATTTTGCCGCGGCGGCCGGACTTGTGGTCCGTTTCGGGAAAAGAATCGATGGAGAAGCAGCACGGGCGACAGTACTGTTTGCTGCAGGAACTGAAGAGTTCAACCTGGAGGCAGGGCCTCTTGTTGATCAAGCGTTTCAGGGGTGGTCGCTGTAAGCAGCGGGCTGTCAGGTCAGTCCATACTTGTTCATTTTGCTGAGCAGGGTTTTTCTGGTGATGTTCAGGCGGCGAGAGGCTTCACTTTTGTTGCCGCCCGTTTCCCCCAGGATATTTTTGATGACGATTTGTTCGGCTTCTTCAAGTGAACCAGGGGGAGTCGAGGCAAAGGACGTTTCGTCGTTCATGGCGAAGCGCCGCACCGGGATGGGCAGGCTTTCTTCATCAAGGTAGTCGCCTCGCATGAGGATGATGCCTCGCTCAACCGCGTTTTCAAGTTCCCGCACGTTTCCGGGCCATGGATAATTGATGAGCAAAGCCATGCACTGCGGCGTAATACCGGACACCTGACGATTGTTCTTCTTGGCAAATTTCTCCACAAAATATTCGGCAAGAGCCGGAATATCGTCTCGGCGGTCTTTAAGGGGAGGGACGAGCAGGCTTACCACGTTGAGCCTGTAGTATAAATCTTCGCGGAAAGTTCCCTGGGCAACCTCTTCCTCGAGTTTACGGTTACTGGCCGCCAGGACACGGACATCAACACCAAGTGTTTCCTGCCCGCCCACCCGTTGAACTTCATGCTCCTGTAATACCCGAAGGAGTTTTGCCTGCATACCCGGTGAGGTTTCGCTTATTTCATCAAGAAAAATGGTGCCGCCATCGGCTTGAACGAATCTTCCTTCCCGCCGCCGATCCGCCCCGGTAAAGGCGCCTTTTTCATGGCCGAACAGTTCCGATTCCAGGAGATTTTCAACAAGAGCTGCGCAGTTGACTTTGATGAAGGGCCCGTTTTTTCTGGCACTGTTCCGGTGCAGGGCAGCGGCAATCAATTCCTTGCCGGTGCCTGACTCGCCTGAAATAAGCACGGTTGCTTCGGTCGGCGCGACGTAGGATATCATTTCCATGAGTTCACGCATCGGCTTGGACTCGCCAATAATTCCCCCGGCGTCAATGGGCGCTGCTCTATTGTTGTCGGCAGAATCCTTGTTTTCCTCTACTTGGCGATGATCCAGGGCGCGGGCCATGGTAAGTTTGAGCCGCTCAAAGTCAAGGGGCTTGGTCAGGTAGTCGTGGGCGCCGATTTTGATGGCTTCAACAGCGGCATCCACCGAAGAGTACGCAGTCATAATGACCACAGGAATGGCCGGGTTGTAAGCGTGGATACGGCGGAGCGCTTCGATGCCGTCCAACTTGGTCATCCGGACATCCATAAGAATGGCATCAAAAGGCTTGCTGTGGACAGCCTCGATGGCGGTGGTTCCATCATCAGCCTCCTCGACATGCCATCCCCACTGTTTCAGCATGGTTTTCAGCATGATGCGGTGGGTTTTGTCGTCATCGACAACAAGAATGGAGACAGGTTGTTTTTTTTTCATATTCGCAGGCAACCCTGGGATGAATTTTTAGCTATTTTGG
>JAHJTI010000344.1 GCA_018829945.1 Pseudomonadota bacterium
AGGAGAGGCAGTGCATGACAATGCCTGCCGAGGGCGAGCCGACCCCGTGGTTGATGATGCTTAAATCGCGCTTGCGGTCATGGACCACGCTCCAATGCCCGCGCTGGACAGGGTTGCCGGTGATGCGGGCAAAATCGTCTATGTAGCGGTGGAAGTTGCAGAGCAGGATATGCGAGCCGAAGTCCTTGACGCTGGAGCCGGTGTAGCGCTCCAGGGTGTGTCGGGCGTAACTGTCGGGCCGCAGTTCTGAGCTCATGCGTACTCCTTCCGTTTAGCTTTTTTCAAAGGGGTTTTTGAGGAGCATGGTCTGTTCGCGACCTGGGCCGACGGAGAGAATGTACGCCGGGGTCTCGGTGAACTCCTCGATGCGTTTCACATAATCACGGGCTTTGGTCGGCAAATCGTCCACGCTGCGGGCCTGACTGATTTCTTCGCTCCAGCCTGCGAGATCCTCATAAACCGGCTGCATCTTGGCATAGGTGGTGATGTTGTTGGGCAGGGCGGTCATTTTCTTGCCGTCCGCTTCGTAGCTGGTGGCCAGTTTCAGGGTCGGCTGGCCGCTCAAAACATCGAGCTTGGTAATGGCCAGGCCGTTGATGCCGTTCAAGCGGACAGCTTCGCGGGCAATGACCCCGTCAAGCCAGCCGCAGCGGCGTTTGCGCCCGGTGGTGGCACCGAACTCTCCGCCTTTTTTCTGCAACTCGTCGCCGGTGGCGTCAAACAGCTCGGTGGGGAAAGGTCCTTCGCCTACCCTGGTGGTATACGCCTTGAGGATGCCGATGACGCAGTCGATGTGCGACGGGCCGAAGCCGCTGCCGGTGCAGGCGTTGCCGGCGATGGTGTTCGAGGAGGTGACAAAGGGGTAGGTGCCGTGGTCGATGTCCAATTGGGTGCCCTGGGCGCCTTCAAAAAGAATGTGTTTGCCCGCCTTGCGCCCGTCATCCAGGGCAACGGAAACGTTATCGATAAAGGGTGCCAGCCGCTCCGCGTATTTCAGGTATTCGTCGTAAATCGCCTCGGGAACAAGCGGGTCGGTATTGAATTTCTTGCTGAACAGGAAGTTTTTTTCTTCCAGGTTTTCGCGGAGTTTTTCCATGAACAGCCCTTTGTCCAGCAGATCCCCGGCCTTGATGCCCTTGCGCAGGATCTTGTCGCCGTAGCAGGGGCCGATGCCCCTCCCGGTGGTGCCGATCTTTTTGCCGCTGGCCAGGGCCGATTCGCTGCAGGAGTCAAGCAGGCGATGGTAGGGCATGATCAGATGGGCGCGCTCGCTGATCATCAAGCGTTGCGGGTTCACCGGCAAGCCGCTGGCCGCGAGCTTGTCCATCTCTTCGAGCAGAACACCCGGGTCGAGCACCACGCCGTTGCCGATGAAGCACATCTTGTTCTCGTAGAGGATACCGGAAGGGATGAGGTGAAAGACGTACTTCTTGCCCTCCACCACCAGGGTGTGCCCGGCGTTGTTGCCGCCCTGGAAGCGCACCACATAATCGGCGTGCTCCGTCAACAGGTCGACGATCTTTCCTTTGCCTTCATCACCCCATTGTGTTCCCACAATAACCACATTGGCCATCTTGCTTTTCCTCCGCAATCATCCGAAAAAAGGTTGTAAACGGGCTGCCGATGGAGTCCGTTTTTTAGCTCAGCATATATAGCAACAGGCACCATAGCCAAAGGGAAATAAAAAGTCAATCAGTGATGGCCCGGGCTCCTTTTGGCTTATGTCTGTCGTCTTGACACCCTTGGGTAAATGCCGTAGATTGCCCCTGAATGTGGGTGCCGATGACTTTCGCGGCGTACTGGACCTTTTTGCGGGCATATTGAGGCAATTGCATGTTTGGCATTGGGCTTCCCGAGTTGATTTTGATCCTGGGTGTCGCACTGATTGTGGTAGGCCCGGAAAAGCTTCCGGAAATGGCGAAGTCGCTTGCCAAGGTTGTGCTGGACCTGAAAAACACGGCGGTATCTCTCAAGGAGAGCCTGCATGATGAAATGAAGGGTGAACCCGGGCAGGACCCCTGGGAGCAGAAGTTGGGCGACGCATACCCCAATCTGCCTTCCACCACGGTTCCTGAAACCGACGTGCCGGAAATAGACGCGGTGTCGCCGCCTGATTCCAACCCCGCCGCACCTTCTGCCGAATCCAAGGCCGAATCCGAGACCAAAGAAGAGAAGTTGCCGGGATGACAGTACTGACCGGACATTTTTCCGGGCATCTCCGGGAACTGCGGAATCGGGTCATGGTGTCCTTTCTGGCAATCCTGTTGGCCACCCTCGTCGCCTATGCTTTTTCCGAACAGCTCGTTCGGTTTTTGATGGGCCCTTTGATCAAAGGGCATCCTAATCTGGCCAAACTCGTGTATACCAACCTGACCGAGGCCTTTGTCAGCTATCTGAAGATTTCCCTGCTGGCCGGGCTTATGATCGGTTTTCCGGTGTGCTGTTACGAACTCTGGATGTTTATCTCTCCGGGCTTGCATCGCCATGAACGGCGGATGGCGCGAACCGTGGTCTTTCTGGCAACAGCCCTTTTTGTGGGCGGGGTGGTGTTTGCCTATGTGGTGGTGCTGCCGGAGACACTCTCTTTTCTGCTGAGCTTTGGTGACGAGCAACTTGAGCCCTTGCTCCGGCTTGATGCCTACCTCACCTTTGTGGCCCGGACTTCGCTTACTTTCGGGCTGGCCTTTGAAGTGCCGTTTCTCATGGTCATGACTGCCAAGGCCGGGATTGTCTCCAAGGGATATTTTGCCCGGCAACGGAAATATTTTTATCTCGCCATTCTGGTCCTTGCCTTTCTCTTGACCGCAGGCGATGTCTTGTCCGCACTCCTGCTTGCCGTGCCGCTTTTCGGGTTGTATGAAGCAGGGATCCTTATCAGCCGGCCATTTAAAGGAAAGCTCAAAGCTGAAGGCTGAAGGCTGTCGCTACCTCGTTTCAATCCTCTCTCACGCAGATGTTCTTTCACCGCGCTGATAAGAACTTCTTGGTGATGAAAGATTCCTGCCGCCAAAGCCGCCCCGTGCCGGTTTCTTCGAGCACCTCCGAGAAATGCTCCTCCTTGCCCGCGCCGCTTGAGGCCATGGCCGGGATGGATACTGCCGAATGACTTGGTTGATCAACGCACCTGTATTCTCTGAAATTTGGTTCTAACTTTTTAACAGAGTTCAGGATTGATTTTCTGGGGGCAGGTCAGTAATCCGTTCTTAGCATTTGACTTCCCAAGAGAATGACTGATACCATATGAGTGAAGAGGAGGAGGTCTAACACTAAAACAAAAACGGCAGCGTTATCGCAACGTACGCTTAACCTTGAGACCTTCCCGACCTCTCCACATGAAGCAGAGCTAGGTTCCGACTTGGCTCTGCTCTTTTTTTTGGGGCTTCAACCTGATTCCGGCCAAGCTGCATAAGGAGGAGGCAAGGAAACCATGAAACAACGCATGATTAAATGCCCATATTACATGTCCAGAAAACGGATGGAAGGGCAATTCATTTCAGGTAGTCACAACCTGGGAAACTTCAAGGCTGTCTTTGATGAGGGGTGTACCCATAGGAACTCTCCTCATGGTATTGATGATATCGGAGAGCTTGAGTGTCATAACGATTCTCGTAAGTGCTCGATCAACGGAGGACCTTCCGGATAATTTTTTTTGGTCGAGTGTGTAAAGAATTTTATGTAAATGGCATCTTCGGGTTTTTTCTCAGCTCCGGACTCTACCGCGTCTCAATCCCTCTCTCACGCAGATGTTCTTTCACCGCGCTGATGGACACTTCCTGCCGATGGAAGATTCCTGCGGCCAAGGCTGCTTCTGCACCGGTTTCTTTAAAAACCTCGGAGAAATGCTCCACCTTGCCCGCGCCGCTTGAGGCGATGACCGGGATAGAGACAGCTGAGCGCACCTGGTTGATCAACTCGAGGTCGAAACCGGAATTGGTGCCGTCCTTGTC
>JAHJTI010000273.1 GCA_018829945.1 Pseudomonadota bacterium
GCCATGGAAACCGCCCGCCGAATCGCCAAGGAAGAAGGCATCCTCTGCGGGATTTCCTCAGGCGCCAACGCCTGGGCCGCAATACAAATCGCCAGCCGCCCGGAAAACCGGGGCAAACAGATCGTCTTTCCCATCTGCGACACAGGGGAGAGATATTTGAGCACCGAGTTGGTGAATTCCCCTTAATCTTCCACCCAGCCAACATTTATTTGACAAACAGCTGGGGATCATATAGTAATTGCGATTATTTTTAACACTGTCCCACTCCTCCCTTAATGCCCTGAAGATAACCTTTATGCCAAAATCTTCTCGGAGAAAATGAGCAGGAACGCAATCCTCCCCGTGAAAAAATCTCAATACACTTGATACCGTAACCAACCGGAATGTCCTCGTTACCGGAGGAGCCGGCATTATCGGATCCCATACGGAAACTGAACAACCATGCCTGACAAAACAATCGTTCTTCGAATCATCACAATCATCAAACCATATCGGACGCGACTCATCCTGGCCATGGTCAGCATGGTCGCTGTTGCCGGCTTAAGCGCCATGCAAGCCTATATGGTCAAGCCACTTCTCGATGAAATATTTTTCAAGAAAGATCGGCTGATGCTCAACCTGTTGCCGTTAGCCCTTATGCTGCTTTTTCTAACCAAGGGAGTATTCTATTATTGTTATTCATACCTCATGGAGAGGGTCGGGCAGGGGATCATTCTTGATCTACGCAAAAAAATCTATGACCATATCCAGAATCTTCCGCTTTCCTTCTTCACCAAAACTCCTACCGGCGAGCTTATCTCACGGGTTATTTCCGATGTAACGCTCATGCAGGGCGCTGTATCTTCCGCCCTTGTCGGAACATTGAAGGATCTTTTCCAAGCTCTTGGGCTGCTCACCGTCATTTTTTACCAGGATTGGAAACTTGCCCTGATGTCCCTTGTCTTCATCCCCCTTGCCAGCGTGCCGATTTATCGTTTTGGGAAAAAATTCCGCGAACTCAGTTTCAGTGGTCAGCGCACCACCGCCTCGATAGCCAACATTCTTCAGGAAACCATCCAGGGCAACAGGATCGTCAAAGCCTTCTGCATGGAAGAATATGAGTACAGGCGATTTTCAGAAAGAGTGGGGAAACTCTTCAGCATCACCATGAAAGACGTACAGTTAAAGAGTCTCAATCACCCTCTCATGGAACTACTGGGCGGAGTTGGCATCGCCCTGATCATGTGGTATGGCGGCAATCAGGTACTAAACGGCAACTCAACTCCAGGCACCTTTTTTTCGTTTCTTACAGCGCTCATCATGATCTATGAGCCAATCAAAAACATTAGCAAGGTAAACAACCCCATCCAGCATGGTATCGCCGCGGCCACCCGCGTGTTCAGCATACTCGACATCGAACCGGAAATTGCGGACAAGCCTGGAGCCATGAATCTACTGCCGATCCAGAAAGAGATTGTCTTCAAAGATGTCCATTTCAGTTATGATGGCGTCACAGAAATACTCAAAGGGATCAATCTTACTGTAAAACCTGGCGAGGTTATTGCTCTGGTTGGCACAAGCGGCGGGGGCAAAACAACCCTTGCCAACCTAATCCCCCGCTTTCTCGATGTGACTCAGGGAGAAATATCCATTGATGGTCAGGATATTCGCAATGTGACCATGAAATCCCTTCGCAACCAGATTGCCATAGTAACACAGCAGACCATTCTTTTTAATGACACCGTACGAAACAATATCGCCTACGGTGATTTAAAGAAAACAGAAGAAGAACTGGTGACCGTTTCCAGGGCGGCGCATGCCTTGAATTTCATTAACGAACTTCCTGAAGGATTTGACACAATAATCGGCGAATCCGGAGCAAGACTTTCTGGAGGTCAGCAACAGCGCATATCCATCGCCAGAGCGCTGGCAAAGAATGCTCCAATCCTCATCCTGGATGAAGCGACCTCGGCCCTTGACACAGAGTCTGAACGCGAAGTGCAGAAAGCTTTAGAAAATCTAATGAAAGGAAGAACGACGTTCATCATCGCGCATCGCCTCTCTACCATTAAAAACGCGAACCGGATCATTGTTATCAAGGATGGTCTGATCGCAGAGGAAGGCACCCATGAGGCCTTGCTGGCAAAAAATGGCGTATACCATATGCTTTACACCATGCAGTTTGTTGAACAATGACCGTCGATATCATCATCCCCACATATAAGCGGGCCTCTCTCCTGCCGGAAACGTTAAAAAGCGTACAAGCCCAGATATTTGAAGACTGGCGTTGCTGGATTACTGAAGATGGAGACAGCCAGGAAACCAGGGACGCTATCCAGCCTTTTTTGTCAGACCCCCGTTTTGCTTATCTGCCGGGCAAGCATATCGGCTACCCCGCTGCCCCGAGAAATCGAGCTATCCGAATGGGTTCTGCACAATATGTCGCTTTTTTGGACGACGATGATCTCTGGCTCCCTGAAAAATTAGCGCGACAGGTAGACTTTCTCGAACGCAACACGACATGCGTTCTCCTTGGCACAAACGCCCTCCGGTGGGATGGCGTTTCCCCCCGGGAAAACGCTCCCGTGTACCACCAAAAAATCTCTTTTGGCCGAATCGCTTACGAAAAACTTGCACGGGAAAATGCATTGATTATTTCCTCGGTTATAACCCGACGAGAAAGCCTCATACAAGCGGGGCTTTTTAATGAAAATCTTACCCCGCCTGTCGGGGAGGATTATGAAATGTGGCTTCGCCTTGGAGCCCTCGGAGAAACCTGTATGCTGGCTGAGCCCCTCATAATTTACAGGGAGGAAAGCGATCCAACATACTACGCGAAAAAAACGAACCGCAGGGCAAAGTACCAGATAAGAGCAGGCATCTATGCCGCGGCCCTGCATGGCACCACCGAATCACCAAGCCCTCTTTCTCTTCCGGGGAAGGAAACCTGCGCAGCACTCTGCCGGGCTGAACTGGATTTCTATCGTTCCGGCCCCCATTTGCTAGACAGCCTCATCAGAAAAGTATCAGGGAAAATCAAACAAATGGTTGCTTCCTCAAAATGATCATCGTCAGAATAATGGGCGGACTTGGAAACCAGATGTTTCAATTTGCCGCAGGCAGACAACTTGCGGCAAGGCACAAGACTGTCGTGAAGATGGACATATCGGATTTCGAGAATTATAACCTCCATGACTATGGCTTGTCCGTTTTCAACATTAACGAACTGTTCGCCAGCAAGGAAGAAATAAACCTTTTAAAAGAACCAGAGGCTGGAACTTGGAAAAAGAGAATAAAAAAAGTTCTGCGATGCCCGAATAAACTTGGAAAAACTCATATCAAAGAAAAACATTATCACTTTGATCCGGAAATCCTCAGTCTCTCTGACTTCGTGTATTTGGACGGTTATTGGCAGAGCGAAAAATATTTTCTGGATATTGCGGATGTTATCAGAAATGAATTTACGATTACCCTCTCGCAGACAGACGAAAACTCAGCGTTAACACAACAAATAAACTCCTGCGAATCAGTGAGCTTACATGTTCGCCGCGGGGATTACGTAACAGATGAGAAGACAAAAACAATCCATGGAACATGCGGCCTTGATTACTATAGACGATGCATAGCCGATCTTAGCCAAAAAGTCCCACACCCTTGTTTTTTTATCTTCAGCGATGATCCTGAGTGGACAAAGCAAAATTTAAAAATCACACACCCTGCCACCTTTATCAGCCATAATGGCCCTGAAAAAAATTACGAAGATTTACGACTGATGAGTCAGTGCAGGCATCATATCATTGCTAACAGCAGCTTTTCCTGGTGGGGCGCCTGGCTGGGCCAATATCCAGATAAATTGGTTTTATCCCCATCTGGGTGGTTTAAAGAAAAAACATTCAACACTAAAGATTTAATCCCTTCAACTTGGCAGAGGCTATAAAGGTAGTCCATGAGCTTCCGAACAACTTTTAATAAGATTATTGAGCCATTCTGGTATGCCATCCAGTAAAATCAAAAGAAATTTATGATCAAGATGGATTAAGAAGTATTCATAATCATGACTTTATGACTGACTCGTCTTTTGTAAGAGCATACCAACGAGGGACAGTAGCGGTCGGAAACTTCTGTTGCCGAAACACAAAAATCACATATAGTTTCTCTGCCATCGGGGACAAGAACTATTGATTAAGCCCGCATAGCAACAGAACTCGATAAACATATAACCAAAGAGAACAATTATGAAGAATACAGCCATATCACTCTATCTTGACCTCATAAAGAAAGCACTCTCGTTCACTTTATGGCCAGAACCCGGCATCCCTCTCGAAACATTCAACTATAAAAGATCCACAGCAAAACGCTATTTCATAAACAACCTTACAAAAATCCTTCGCCGCTTCAAGATACAGATAGTAGAAATTGCCAACTACAAAGAACAAGATCGCGAAGAAGGGATTATCTGGCCCATGTATGCAGAAACCATGATCGGCTTGAAAAGACTGGACAATATCCAATACTGCATTGAGGATGTTTTAAAAAACAAAATCGAAGGCGATCTTATTGAAACTGGAGTTTGGCGCGGTGGCGCGTGCATTTTCATGAAAGCAGTACTGAGCGCTTATGAAGAAAATGAGAGAACTGTATTTGTTGCAGACTCATTTGAAGGACTCCCCAAGCCAGACGCAACCAATTTCCCTGCAGACAAAGGGGATTCACATCACACGGAAAAATTCCTTGCTGTTTCCCAAGAAAATGTGGAAGAAAATTTCAGAAGATACAATTTACTCGACAGCAAAGTCGTCTTTCTCAAAGGATGGTTCAAAGACACTTTGCCACATGCCCCAATAACAAAATTATCCATCCTCAGACTTGATGGCGACATGTATGGATCAACAATGGATTCGCTCATACATCTCTACCCCAAATTATCCAAGGGCGGCTTCTGCATAATCGATGATTATGTCCTCCCGGGATGCAAAAAAGCAACCGATGACTACAGAGAAAAAGAAAATATTGATGCACCACTCCTCCGGATCGACAATTCTGGAGTGTATTGGCAAAAAGGGAATAACTGACGCGAAACCATTATGAACATATGCGGAATCTGCCAAAACACGTCAGGCAACAGAAATTATGTTGTTCAAGAAATGATGCTCGGCACAAGAGAGAAATTCGCTTACTTCAAATGTGCCGTTTGCGGCTGCTTGCAAATCCATAACGTCCCTGCGGATATTGCTCGCTACTACCCGAACACTTACTACTCCCTGCAGCCTCAGGAAAATAAAAAAAACTCTTTCCTGAAAAAATTTCTCAAAAAACAGCGGCTAAAATACTGCCTTGGAGAAAGAAGTTTTACAAATAAAATAATAACTAAGCTTTATAAGCCTCCACAATACTTCAAGTGGTTCGAAGGATTAAATCTCAAGACAGACTCGAAGATTCTTGATGTGGGTTGCGGCTCAGGAGATCTCCTTCTCGGCATGAGCAAGGAGGGATTTACAAATCTTTCCGGGGTAGACCCTTTCATCGCCAATGATATCCGCTACAAAAACAATGTAACAATTCACAAATGCGACATTTCTGATTTACGGTCAAAGTTTGATTGCATCATGATGCACCATTCTTTCGAGCATGCGGAAAACCCGCTCGTATTGTTAGCGAAGATTAGAGGAGTTCTTGCCGACAATGGGTGCATCTTGATTCGAATCCCGCTCTGTGACAGTTACGCTTGGAGAACATATCAGGAGCACTGGGTACAACTGGATGCTCCGAGACACTTTTTCTTGCATACAAAAAAAAGCATATCTTTATTGGCGGACACAGCCGGGCTGAGGATTACCGATATCGTTTATGACTCCAACGAATTCCAGTTTTTGGGAAGTGAACAATATAAACAGGGCATCCCTCTGAACGCGAGTCATTCTTTCACCAACTCCCCCGAGGGGAATATCTTCACCAAAGAAGAAGTTATACAATATAAAAAATTAGCAGCGAAATTGAACGACGAACAAGACGGCGATCAAGCTTGTTTTTATTTAAGGAAATGACACCTGCGGATTAACCACCACCGAAAACACATAACACATAATAACTTGTCAAACATTCTAACCTTAACAGGGTGGTTAAAGATATCTAGACAATACATTATTTGCTCTACATATCCCGGAACCGGCTCGTTCACTCCACAAACGAAAATTTCCTCGAGAGAGTAAATCCTATATTTTCTCAATAAATTCCAAAAAAATTTAAAATAACAAAAGTCATACGAATCAACGGAACTCAACTTTTTGTAAAAATAAAACCATTCGTAAATCTCTACACATTTATTATTTTCACACTCAGATGTCACGCGGTCATCACCGCCAATACAAACCGACACCAAGGGCTTCTCCGTATAACGGAAAAAATTATTCAATCTTAATATTGAATAATAAAAATCCAGATCAACAACCCATTTTAAATTTTCGTCAAACCGGACCCCTAAATCCTTCCTGTAAATTGTTGCGCTCGGTGCCCCAATAAAATTCCCAAAGAACAACACATTCTGATTGCGGCGTAGCTCCTCCACCTGTTTTTTCTTTGCAGAATGCACAAAACAAAGCACTCCGTTCTTGTCAACATTGTTCGAACCGCTAAAGGCAAAACCTGCTTCAGGATGGTCATCAAGCAAAGCGACAAAGGCTCCCAAGCTGGCGTTATCCGAAAAATAATCATCATGATGCATGATCTTGACATATTGTCCAGATGCCGCGTCAACGGCTCTGTTCCAGTTTCCTGGGGAACCAAGACTTTTATCATTTTTCAGATATTGTATCGGGAAACATGTGCGAAATCTCTCACACACCCTGTATACGGATTCATCGGGGGTGTCATCGCTCACCACGACCTCAAAATCCAGAAAATCCTGCGTTTTTATCGATTCCAAGGTTCTCGAAATGGAATCAGGCTGCTTGTAAGCAGGAATACAAATTGACACCTTGGGATTCACGGCTCAATTACTCCCGTGCTTGAACATCTTTTTAAAGAACAAAAACGCCTTGCTCTTCTCCGGATAAAAAACCATCGGTTCTTTGTGCTGTTTCCCCTTGCAAATCCCACCCATAATAAAATTATATAGCATGGGGACAAGGCTGACATTATTCATATATCTTGTTTTTGAATCAAGCAACGCAGGCAAACTATTTTCATAATGAAATTCATCAGCAACAACCTCTTCAATCTTTCTGGACGACAATTCGAAATTATCTATATCAATATTTACAAAACTTTCTTTCCTGTAATATTTTGATACATTTGGCGCCCCGTAATAAAAAGGGAAAGTATGCGCCAAAAAACAATCCCCAATCTTTTCCGTTACCCAATCCGGCTCAATGTAGTTTTCTATGGCGACAGAATATTTATAAGGAGCCAAAACATCCCATTTATCTTCAAACTCACTTATCCCCCGGCCATACAAATCCGCTGAATCGCCGAAATACTCCTTGAGTTTCATGCAAAACTCATATCTTTGCCGGTGTCCTTCACTCACCTGCTTATTACTGGTGACGATTGACAGCAGTTTATTTTTTCGCACGGATGCAATCTGCATCAACTCATCGTAATTTTTCTTAATGAACCAAGTGTGCCCCGGCTGGTTATAACATATATTGCGATGCCTAATCCCCCTTTGACAGGTAATTATTGTTGCAAATTGTGCGAGAAATGACTCATCATAGCGTTTTAGGGATGACGGCTCAGCCGCCACAAAAACCGTATTTCCAGGAGGGCATATTACTTTTTCTTTTCTTTCAATCCCCTCAAATACAATATAAAAATCGCATGCCTCGATATCGCTGTTAGCACAAAATTGTACATCTTGCCACCTTCCGGAGCATGAAGGAGTCTGTTTTAATATGTTTGACAACACTTCTTGCGGTATACCAAACAAAGGGGTTGATAATTTTACAATAACCATGAGTATCGGATATCCTTCCCTATCGCATTATCTTCATATTTTTTCATGATACTCAGACATCAAGCACGGACGAAAAAACTTTCATGTTAAAAATCAAACTCACATATCCTAATTGGCCGATAGCAAGACAGACCCCACACCAGAAATGCCTTTGGGACGATTACCAATTTCTTCTATCCCAGAAAGAAATGGATTGTGATTACTGGGTGGTCTTCGAAGGGCTCCCGAAAGGCGAAACCGCCTATTGCCCGCGAGAAAATACAATTCTCATCACCGCAGAGCCTCCAACCTTGAAACAATACCACCCCGAATTCCTTAAACAATTCGCCATTGTCATCACCTGCAGGCATGATCTGAAGCACCCCCGGACGATCATTGACCAACCAGGATTACCCTGGCATATTGGTCGCCGCCAGAGAGAACATGTCAATTTATCCTGGTCGAAAGACTATGATGAATTATCCTCCATGCCCCAGTTAGAAAAGAAAAAAACAATATCTGTCATATCATCCACCAAAGCATTCAGCGATGGTCATCGGCTTCGGCTTGACTTCGTGCACAAACTGCAAAATTATTTCGGTGAAGACATTGATGTTTTTGGCCGCGGATTGCAGGAAATTGAAGACAAATGGGATGCGCTCGCCCCATACAAATATCATGTCGCCATAGAAAATTGTTCGGTCAATGATTACTGGACGGAAAAAATATCAGACTCTTTCTTGGCAGGTTGCTATACCATATATCATGGATGCCCAAACATTAGTAAATACTTCGACGATAAGTCACTCAGCCAGATTGACATCGGACAACCGGATCAAGCAATCGCCTCAATTGAAAATATCATCAAAATGCACATGTACGAAGAACGGTTGAAGGAAATAAGAGAGGCGCGGCAAAACGTTTTAAATCGATACAATTTATTCCCGATGATCACATCGCATATCAACAACCTGGAACAACAGAAAAAGGGCGAAAAAAAGAAAATCAAAATCCACCTGACTCCCGAAACGTCAGGAACATTCAGGGACTATGTTACGAGGATATTGCGAACTACCCTGGCACGTTAGGATATCAACACTTCGTTGCCAGGGATTACGTTAACTCGATCGTACACGGGACTTCATCAAGCCCACCCGCCAAGGGGCGAACTTTCTTTTTTTCAAGATTCGATATATATACTCGCCTGCTTCAGAATATTTTTTCAAGCAGATCATTTCCCGGACATTAACTTTCCCCCACCGAAATCTTTAATTTTGCATGTCCAAGCTTTGGGTGAGGCTCAGTTTCCATCACAATCCTGTGCAAACATTGACGACTTGGTGCCTTCGTTAATTCGCCACAATATTGTCCCCATGGCAAAGATCAAGCACAAAACAGACTCGGGATAATGACTAAAAACCGGTTCAAAAAAGCCAATTATAAAAAAAGACAGCCCTGAGGCAAATACAGCAGTTGACCATGAAGCGACAAAATCGCTGCCACCATTACGTATAAGTCTCCACAGCATCAGAAAAAAGGAATAAATTACCCCAAAAAAAAGGATGATACCGGGAATGCCGGTCCGCACGGCAATATCGGTATACATATTATGGGGATTTAATAATATCTGCTGCCCCTGAAAATTTCCAGGCAACCTGGCATTATAGCTTGGCAAATCCAGGTTTCCGCCAAATGTTTGCATGCCGAACCCTATCCCGGTTGCAGGATGGTCCTTTACCACTTCCCAGACAAGCAGACTCTGTTTAATTCTCAGGTTATCCGTCATATCCGTGGCAAGTCTTCGACTAACAGGACTTACAAGCAGGATCACCCCAACCAGCAACAAGACTCCAACCAGAACCTTCTTCCGCGCAGAGAGAACAACCACTAAGGCGACAAGCAAGGCCAACAATACGCTCCGGGTCTGGGCCATGAAAATTACGGCAAATGCAGGCAGAAGGCAGCTTGTGAAAAATATTTTTCGTAGCCATCCACTGGCCTGGGAGATGTTCTGAATACAAAAAACAATGGAAACAACTGCGATGATTCCTATCAGGTTGGTTGTCACCTCGGTGACGCATGCGCCGAACCTCGTTACAAGGGAACTACCAAGAGTCACGTAAAAATTGTACAGGCTCCACACAAAAAGAATTGAAGCTGAACAGATTATTATCCAGGAGAGACTTACTAATTTCCGTTTGGAATCTAAGAAATTAACCACAAGGAAATAAAGAATAATATACTTCACCAAATGCGAATAAAAATCATGAATGCTGTTAGCTGGATTCAATGCGTAAAAGAGGCCAAAAAAACTCCAGGCCACAAAAAAAAGTCCTGGGATGGCAAGAGGGGTCTGAAAAGAAAATTTTATTTTTCGGGCCAGGTACAGGACAATAACCAAGGACACAGATAAATAAAAACATATCTCCTTGATCGTCGTTGTGTGAGGAAAAGGGACCATAAAAACAAAAATACCGAGCAGCACAGAAATACTAACGGCTATATAAGAAAAAATTGTACTCCTGTCTTCTTTCGTTGTCACATTCAGCTCCATTAGCATTTGTCCTATTCAGGCACAATCCTAGCTATGATGTTTAAGCCCCGGCAAAGGATACAGTCATCTATGGAACTAACTGTATCGCAGAATTATTCCTTAAATGTGAATCAATCTGCGCCCTCAACTCTTCCAAAGTCAATTCATCCAAGCATCGGCTCTTCTCGCTGTTATTACACCCTTTCTGTCGACACGGGACACACGGCATCTTTTTCTGAACGATAAGGTGTTGCCCCCCACGCGGTGCCCAGGATTCCGGAGAAGATGGCCCAAATATCGCGATGGTGGGAGTCCCCACCGCAGCGGCAATATGCAGGCCTGCACTGTCGACCCCTATAAAAAGTTGACACTGCTTCAGCAAGGCAGCATACATGGCGATGGAGGTCTTACCGGCAAAATTATAGCATCCAGCGCCGCAACACCGGACAATTTCCTCGGCCCGCTCTTTTTCCGCGGCAGATCCGGTGACAAGTACCGCAACCCCGTACTCCTCCTCCAACCACTGAATAAGAGCAATATATTTATCCCTTCCCCACTCCTTGTATTGCCAAAGAGAAAAGGGCTGCACCGCAACAATCTTTTTATCACAAGAAACACTCTCTTGTTCAAAAAGAATCCGGATCTTTTCCAGTTTATCCTCAGCAACGGCAAGCTCCGGGATTCGATGTTCACCGGTAATACCAAATGATTCGAGCAGACCGAGAAGATAATCGGCCACATGCATTCCTGGGATATACTCACGCTTTAATAATCCTGTAAAAAGGCGATTGCGCCACAGCTTGCCATCCTCGGCATAAAACCCAACTCTTTGGGATGCACCGGACAAAAAAGCCATGATGGCTCCGCGCGTTCCGGTTCGGAGGTCAATGGCCAGGTCGCATTGAAGCCTTCGCAGGCTGCGAAAAAAAATAACTTGAAAGCGCAGTTCTTCCCAAAGCGACCGAGACCGTTTCGTAACCGCAATCACCTGATCAAGCCAAGGACAATCTTCAAGCAACTCAGACGCTTTATCCCATGCCACGACATTGATTCGCGCATGGGGATATGCTTCCCGCAAGGCCCTGACACATGGGAGCGTCAGAACAACATCACCAATATCGCCGAGTTGAATCAACAAGATACTACGCGGTGATCCTGCTACAACTGATTTGCCTGTAACCAAAGTTGTATTCATAAAAATATCAGGGGCAACCCCGTAAATGCCAAGCGAGTAATTGCAAGTAAAGCGCCAATCTTCCTCGAATCCCTCCATGCAGTCCCACAGTCAGAATCAAACCACAAACGTTCAGCAAGACGTTGACGAGCAACCGCACCACAAGCAAAAGGCTATGCAGTGGCCAACTCTTCGGGAACCACTTACGAAGATACTGATACCGCGCCCGGTAAAACATGATACGGGCTCGGACATTATGCCCGGCACTCTGACCCTGCAAATGGTAAATGAGAGCGTCAGGGACAAACCATGATTTCCAGCCAGCCCGATGCATGGCAAACGCCCAGTCGGTTTCTTCCATGAAAAAGAAATAGCGCTCATCCAACAGGCCGACCTCATCCATGGCCTCCTTGCGCACCACAAGGCAGGCGCCGATACAGGATTCCACCGGGATCGGCGCCGCATACTCGCGTCGCTTGCTGGGAAACCGCTTCGGCATCAGGATGCGGAGCAGGGTTTCGTTGGCGAACAGGGTTAAAAGGCTGGGAAAATTGGCAATGGAATTCTGCTTCGTGCCGTCCGCGTTGAGCAACTGGCCACAGCCCATTGCCACACGCGGAGAACCCTCCATAAACTGAAACAACCGGGTTATGGCCCCCTCTGTTACAATAGCATCGGTATTAAGCAACAGCGCATAGCGACCGTGCATAATCCGCAAAGCCTTATTATTAGCTGCGGCAAAACCAAGATTCCGTTCGTTTTCGATGACAACCACCTGGGGATATTCCCTCCTGACCGCGACGACACTCCCATCACTGGAGGCATTATCCACAACAAAGACCTCGAACGACAGGTCACGGATCATGTGATAGACTGAGGCAAGACAATCCAGGAGCAGATCCTTGGTATTCCAGTTCACGATTACAATGGAAAGGTCCAGGCGATCAGAGGTTATCATATAATTCCCCAACCCTTTTCACCATGGCCTGCCAACCACGATCGGACACGCTGGCCCTTGCTTTTTCGGCCATGATTATACGCCTACCATCCTCGACCATGTGTAACAGAAGAGAACTTATTCTCTCCACATCCTGCCGTTCCACCACAAATCCGTTTTCCCCCTCACGAATCAAATCTTTTGCTCCGACCTGAGTACTGACAATTACAGGCAAACCGGCAGCAAGGGCCTCGCCAACCACCATGCCAAACGTATCAAACTGCGACAAAAGACAAAAAATATCTCCGGCCTGATACAAACGTTCGACATCCTTGCGCACCCCGGCAAAAACAACATCTCCCTCAAGCCCCAATCTTTTGACAACACCTCCGTATTTCGCGGTATCCCCCTTGCCGACAACAAGCAGCCGCAATCTCTTTCCCTGGGTCTTTCCCTGTGCGCGGGACAAAGAAGCAAGCAGCGGGTCAAGCCCTTTGAGCTCAAAATTCATCCCGACGAAAACCACAAGAACATCCTTTTCTTCGATACCGAACTCCTGACGGATTTCCCTACGCCATTCCGGATTTCGCTGACCAAATTTTTCCAAATCAAGGCCAGGAGACATTATCTCTATCTTGCCATGAACAAATGGATATTCATGACATATTTCTTGTGCGGCAAGGGCTGAAACAGGCAAGATTTTTTTACACCCACCGCACTTATACAATTTTCTTTCCACCCACCCGGTAACCAGATCATAAAGACTGGGAAAACTTTTTCCGCGTATTTTCTTCACCCAAGTCAAATGGGGAATACTATGCACCGATGCAATGTCGGCCTTAAAAATACGATCATGCGTATGGACGATGTCAGGCTGTAATCGCTTTATTTCTTTTTGTACAAAAAAAGCAAAGCTAACTGTAGTTAGCCATTTCGGAAAAAAAATAACCGGGATTTCATGAAAAGTTATCTTCGAGTTCTGCGAATGCCATTTGTTAGCAAGGACATGAATATCGTACTGTGGATTCAAGGCCAATCTCTCGGTCAACTCAAAAACAAACTGCTCCCCTCCGCCTACCAACCCATATTTAGGCACCACAACCGCAATTTTTTTATGTTGGTGAGGCATCAAAGATCACACTGCATGATTAAAGTTGCGAAGAACGCCATGCCCACAACATTTGCTTCTTGTGGCGCACTATAAAACCATGGGAGACAAACCAGTCCGACAACGCTTGCATATTATGACCTTTTTCTTTGCCTTCATGGACTTCCATGGCGACCCGGTCCACTTTCGCGATAATTTCCGATGGGCAACTGTACAGGATTTCAAACTCCGCGCCTTCACAGTCAAGCTTCAGCAACTCACAGGTATCTATCTCATTTTTCTGAAAAATACTCGCCAAGCACACACACGGGACAGTAAGTCCATTCCCTGAGACAGCTTTTCCGCTCACTATAGTTGCTGCGGTTGTAAAATTGTCTTCCAACTCGAAATTCAAAAAAATCTCACCATCCTGCCCGCAAACAGCCACAGGAAAACATGATATATCAGCCTGATCGTTTCGTTTTTTGTTTCGAAGAAGCTGTTGGTAATTTTCCGGCACAGGTTCAAAGGAATATATACGAGCCTTGGGGAATAAGGATGCAGCAAAGACCGTGAAGAATCCAGCATTCGCCCCTACATCGACAATAATAGGCTCTGAGGTCAGCGATGTTTCGAAACCGGAAACGTATGCATTTTCCAAAAAGATCTCTTTAAATTCGTGTAACAGCCTCCTCGGAACCTCTATCAAAACACCATTCCGAGACTTGAAAATCAAAGGATCCGCCCCTGTCAGACAAAACTTTACCGCGAAATGAAGCCACCAATTTGATAAATTTCTTACTAAATTCCAATATCTCACAAAGTCTGCCCCTGCTCTTAAAATTAATTTCGCTGCTTCTTTTGCCGATCTGCCAACACGGCCAGGGCAGCCTGAACGACCTGATCCACGCTGATCTGCATCATGCAGGCATGCTCACGGTCGCAATGTTTCTTCAGACAGGGGCTGCAGTCCATTTCCGCCCGCAGAATCCTGTGGCCAGCGCCGAAAGGGCCGGTCCGCCAAGGTGCCGTCGGTCCAAACAGGGCGACCACAGGAGTGCCTGTGGCCGCAGCCAGATGCATAGGCCCGGTATCGGTGGTGATGAGTACTTTCACTCGTTCGTAGAGCGCGGCCAATTCTTTCAGGTTTGTCTTGCCGGCCAAGCTCACGGCGTTGCCCTTCATGACAGCGCGAATTTCCTCAATGCCCTGCACATCCTGCGGCCCCCCGCTAAAAACGACAGACATCCCTCTGTCGAGCAGTTGGTCCGCGACCCGAGCGAACCGGTCATTGAGCCAATGCTTGGTTTCCCAAGTGGTCATAGGGTTGATCGCCACCAAAGGCTTGGTCGGATCGATCCCTGAAGATTCTAGTAATTGCCCGATCTTTTCCCGGTGCTCCATACCGACCGGCAGATCAAAGACGACCTCCTCACTCTCAATCCCAATACCCTTGAGGAGCAACAATTCTCGAATGGCCGCATGCTGGTCCATGTTCACCGGGGGGACTGGCTCGTTGAGAAAGATGTAGCTGCATTCGGCATGTTCCATGCCTTTGCCGAAACCGACCTTCCTTTTTGCCCGGGCGAGCCCGACAAAGATTCCGCTTTTCAGAAGCCCCTGAAAATCGATGAGCAGGTCATATTCGATGGCCCGCATTCGTTTGACAAAATCGGCAAATCCCCTCCAGGCCGCCAGCACTCTGCCCTGTTGCAAGTCCCTGACCCACGCTTTGCGCCGTGAGACCAAAACCGTATCAAGAGCCTTATGGCCGAGAACCAAATCGGCCGCAGCTTCTTCCACCAGCCAGTCGATCCTGGCCTCCGGATATTTACGTCGCAGGGCATTCAGGGCAGGAAGGGTATGGATCACATCGCCGATGGCGCTGGTTTTAACAATAAGAATATTCACGGAACCCGGATCAGGACGGCGTATCTTTTTCTTTTTGCCTTTGCAGCTCACGCAGCTTGGCATACTTGAAAAATACGTTCATAAAATCGGAAACAGCCATAATAAACCCTTCGCCCCGGTCGAGGAACCCGCCCCGGAGAATATAGCCGTAAATAAAGGCCCAGGCAGCCCGCAGAAACGCCTTGGGCACCGAAGCGGTTTTCCCTTGGGCAAAAAGCTCAGCCGCCCCGGCGGAAGAATAGTGATTCACCTTGCTCAGTGTCTGTTTTAGCCCATTGTTAGCGTGATGAATCAGGGGATGCGCCAGTTGCCCCACCGGACCATGCACTTCCAGATTCTCATGAACCGAACGCGGTGACATCTTTGCGGAATCCTTGCGGAACAACCGGACAACCCGGTCCGGCCACCAACCGGCATGCTTCAACCACTGCCCGCAGAAGTAGTTCTTCCGGGGAAAACTATATGCAACACACGAACCCGCAGCCAACACCTCAGCGATCTCTGCCTGCGCCTCTGAAGAAACCCGTTCATCGGCGTCAAGGACCAGCACCCAATCATGTCGGCACCGGTCAATAGCCAGCTGTTTCTGACGACCAAACCCCTGCCAGGACTCATCATGAACCGTGGCTCCGAACGCATGTGCAATCTCCACAGTTTTGTCCGTGCTACCCGAATCCACCACCACAACCTCATCGGCAAAGGAAACGCTGGCCAGGCAATCGGGCAGACGGTCCTCCTCATTCTTGGTGATGATGGCCACGGAGAGCGGCAATTTTTCAGTCTGCATACTGCTTTTCCAGCCAATCGCGATAGCTGCCGTTCATCACCGCCCGCCACCAGTCCTCGTTGGCCAGGTACCAGTCAATGGTCTTGCGGATCCCGGTCTCAAAGGATTCCTGGGGAACATAGCCCAACTCGTTTCGGCTTTTCTCGGCATTAATGGCATAGCGCCGATCATGGCCGGGCCTGTCCTTGACAAAGGCAATAAGGGATTCCGCCTTGTTACCCAGGCAGGCCGGAGAATGCGGAAAGCGCTGCCGCAAGATCTCGGAAGCGGCGATCCCTTGATCAACCAGGCCACAAACCAAACGCACGATCTCGATATTAGTCCATTCGTTGTTGCCCCCGATATTGTAGACCTCTCCGACCCTGCCTTTTTGCAAAACAAGATCGATGCCCCGACAATGGTCCTCCACATAGAGCCAATCGCGGATGTTCAACCCGTCGCCGTAGATGGGCAGCGGTTTTGCTTCCAGAATATTGAGGATGATGAGCGGAATCAGCTTTTCCGGAAATTGGTACGGCCCATAGTTGTTCGAACAGTTGCTGGTGGTAACCTCCAACCCGTAAGTATGGTGGTACGCCCGCACCAGATGATCCGAGGCCGCTTTACTTGCCGAATAGGGCGAGTTGGGGGCATAGGCGTTGGTTTCACTGAAAGGCGGCTCCTCCGGAGTCAGTGAGCCATAGACCTCATCGGTGGAAACATGATGAAAGCGGTGCGGTCGCCCGCTTCCACCGTCCAGCCAGACCTTTTTCGCTGCCTTGAGCAGGCTATGGGTGCCGACCACGTTGGTGGTCACAAAGGGGTCGGGTCCGTGTATGGACCGATCCACATGGGATTCGGCGGCGAAGTTGACCACCGTATCAAGGGATTCTTCGCGCAACAGGGTTGCAACCAGATCTTCATCCCCTATGTCGCCGTGGACAAAGCGGAAGTTATCCTGTTCCAGAATGCCGGCCAGACTGGCCATATTTCCGGCATAGGTCAGGGCATCAAGTACCACCACCCGGTCCTGCGGATATTTGGCCAGCCAGTAATGGACAAAATTGGCCCCGATAAACCCGGCTCCGCCGGTAACCAGCAGCTTAGACACCACGATTCTCCTTATATTCAAGCAACATCCGCCGCAGAGCAACACGCCAGTGAGGCGACGTCATCTCCAAAGTCGTCCAGGTCGCGCTCTTATCGAGCACGCTGTAAGGAGGCCGTTTGGCCGGGGTCGGATACTCAACGGTAGTGATGGGTCGGATGGGAATCTCCCGGGCAAGCAGACCACAGGCAAGCCCCTCTTCCTGGATGGCCACAGCAAAATCATACCAGCTGGCCACCCCGGCATCGGTCCAGTGGTGGATCCCCTTCGGCTGTACCCGGCACATCTGCCAGAGCGCCTCAGCCAGACCACGCCCCCATGTCGGGGTGCCGACCTGATCAGCCACCACCCCTATGGTTTCCCGCTCAGCCATGAGGCGCAGCATGGTGGTAACAAAATTGTTGCCAAAGGCGGAATAGAGCCAGGCAGTGCGGACAATGGCCAACCCCTCAGGATAGGCTGCAAGCGCAAGCTGCTCTCCGGCCAACTTGCTGGCCCCGTACACCCCCAATGGGTTTGTCCGGTCCGTGACCAGATAAGGGTAGGATTGCACTCCGTCAAAGACAAAATCCGTGGACACCTGCAGGCAATATGCCCCCACCGTGCGGGCCGCTTGGGCAAGGTTTCGCGCGCCCTGGCCATTGACGGCAAAGGCAACCTCCTGCTCGCTTTCCGCCCGATCCACTGCGGTATAAGCGGCAGCATTGATGACCACCTGGGGTCGAAAGGCATCCACCTTGGCAGCCACATCCGCTGACTCCCGCAGATCCACCTCAGATGAAGCCAAGGCCTGCAGCTCGATATCGGCGGGTTTGCAGTGTTGCAGTTCCCTGCCCAGCTGACCGCTACCGCCGACGAGCAATACCCTCATGGATACAACTCCGCCTCGGCCAGCGAGACCCCGGCCAGATCCTTGGCCGAAAGCAAGGGCGCCTGGGTCAACAACGGCCAGACAATGCCAAGTCCGGGATCATCCCAGCGGATGCAGCATTCATGTTCCGGGGCATAGAGTTCCGTACACTTATAGACAAATTCGGCCTCGGGACTCAGCACGTAAAAGCCATGCGCAAAACCCGGCGGCAGCCAAAGCATCTTCTTGTTTTCCGCCGAGAGAATCTCGCCAACCCATCTGCCGAAGAAGGGGGAGCTTTTACGCAGGTCAACGGCCACATCAAACACCTCGCCGCTGATTACCCGCACCAACTTGCCTTGGGGATTTCTGATCTGGTAATGCAGCCCGCGCAGGGTTCCCTGCACCGACATACTGTGGTTATCCTGAACAAAGTTATAATCCAGCCCGGCCGCGGCAAACTTTGCGGCATGCCAGGTTTCCATGAAAAAACCGCGACTATCCCCAAAAACCTGAGGCTCGATGAGCAAAACCTCCGGTATCTCGGTGGGAAAAAATCTCATCGCCCTTGCTCCTCATCCAGAACCTGCAACAGATACTGTCCATAACCGTTTTTCTTCAAGGGTTCCGCAAGCCGTGCCAGTTGCGCACCGTCAATATACCCCATCCGAAAGGCGATCTCTTCAATGCAGGCTATTTTTAAGCCCTGCCGGTCTTCCATGACCTTAATGAAATTTGCCGCATCCAGCAGGGAATTATGGGTGCCGGTGTCCAGCCAGGCAGTGCCCCGGCCAAGGAGTTCAACTTGCAGCTGGCCTTTGGCAAGATACGCTCGATTGACATCGGTTATCTCGAGTTCCCCGCGGGCGGAAGGCTTAAGATTTCTGGCAATTTCGACCACCTGACTGTCATAAAAATACAGACCGGTCACTGCATACCGTGATTTTGGTTTAAGCGGTTTTTCCTCGATATCAAGGACGGTTCGATCCGGGGCAAAGGAGATTACGCCATAACGCTCGGGATCACGCACATAGTACCCGAAAACCATCCCACCCTTGGGGTCAGTCGCTTTATCTTGAAGAATCTTTGCCAAACCGGGACCATAAAAAATATTATCCCCAAGAATAAGACAGACCGGCGCATTGCCGATAAATTTTTCCCCTATCACAAAGGCCTGGGCAATACCCTCGGGCCTGGGCTGCACAGCGTACTCAAGAGTAAGGCCCCACTGACTGCCATCGCCCAACAGCTCCATAAATTGTCCCTGATCTTCCGGAGTGGTGATGAGCAGAACCTCCCGAATCCCTGCCAGCATGAGGGTAGAAAGAGGGTAATAGATCATGGGCTTGTCATAGACCGGCAGCAGCTGTTTGCTCACCGAACGGGTCAGCGGATACAGCCGCGTTCCGGAGCCTCCTGCCAGTATTATTCCTTTCACTTTCGCTCTTCTCCCAAGCAAACACCGCCAGCACAGGCAACTCCTCGCCACACCCACGGAAAGGCTTGCTTTTCTTGACGGGTCATTTTATCTTCACACAGGATTTGACCGGCACAATCCGGTCACCTGAAAAGGTCCGATATCCTAGCGCATTTCATAAGAAATAGAAAGTATTTAGATACTGCCGACACCTGTGTTTTTTACCGCAAAATGCCCTATCTGCCCTTGATTACCTTCAGCCGGAGCCGTGCCCATGATCAGTCAGGAACTGCTTGATATCCTTGCCTGCCCCAAGTGCAAAGGGGATGTAACGCTCACCGATAAAAAAGATGGCCTGGTTTGCGAGAGCTGCCGGCTTCTCTACGAGATCCGTGAAGACATCCCCATCATGCTCATCGACGAAGCAAAAAAACTTGATGATTGATTCACGCCGAACAGTAAAAATGACATACCAGCACATCACCTCGCGTTGTTTCATTAATTTCCCTTTTCGCCGGCTCCAGCAGGAACTGGATTTTGTTCTCTCCCACCGCATTCAACCGGAAATCGGCCTGGAAGGCGACACTCTTTACACCGCCACCACAGCCGAATATCGGGAGGTTGCCGAGGCGTTGTCCAAGGCCGGGCTTCGCTGCACCCTGCACGCTCCTTTTTTCGATCTTGCCCCGGGCGCCTTGGATGAGCATATTCTTGCGGCCACCCGCAACAAATTGGGCAAAGCCTTTGATCTCATCGAACTGTTTCAGCCGGTCTCGGTAGTCTGCCACCTGAACTACGAAGAGGACAAGCACGGCCACAAGCAAGCTGCCTGGTTCAACGCTTCCCTGACAACCTGGCAGGAGCTGTTGGCAAAAGCAGTTGCGCATAATGTCCCGCTGATGTTGGAAAACACTTATGAAACAGGTCCGGAGCAACACGCGAAAATGCTCTCCGCCCTTGACTCGCCTTTTGCCAAGTTCTGTCTCGACGTGGGTCATGTCACATCTTTTGCCAAAAACAGCTGGCAGGATTGGCTGCCGACTCTGACGCCCTGGCTCGGCCAGCTTCATCTGCACGACAACCACGGCGACCGGGACGCCCACCTTGCCCCGGGCCGGGGGAGTTTTGATTTTTCCGGCCTGTTCGGCTATCTTAAGGAGCACCGGTTGCAACCCATCATTACCCTTGAGCCCCACACCGAGGATGACTTGTGGGAAAGCTTGGCTGCCTTGGACCGGATGCGGTTTTTTAGCACGACCTAGACCCTGAACGCCCCCTTCGACAGGCTCAGGGCGAACGGAAATCATGTTTGAATTCTTGCCCTTTTTCCGTCGCCGTTAACACTGCTCGTGGTGAGCCCTTCGGCTTTGCTCAGGAGAGCCCTGTCGAACCACAAATTAAAAGATTTGCAATAATCTCCTTTACTTGGAACTACCCATGCCGGAAACCCCGCCAGCCAATTTCGTCCACCTCCATGTCCACACCCAGTACAGTCTGCTCGACGGCGCCATCCGGGTCCGAGACCTGCTGGCCAAGTGCAAGGAATACGGGATGAACTCCGTGGCCATCACCGATCACGGCTCCATGTTCGGCGCCCTGGAATTCTATGTCCAGGCCAAAAAGGCCGGGATCAAGCCCATCATCGGCTGCGAATTCTATGTTTCCCCCAGCCACCGCTTCGACAAATCCGCCAAAAGCGCGGGCAAGGCCGCCTTCCATCTCGTCCTCCTGGCCATGAACAACACCGGCTACCAGAACCTGCTCAAGCTGGCCAGCCTGGCCCAGCTGGAAGGGTTCCACTACAAGCCGC
>JAHJTI010000274.1 GCA_018829945.1 Pseudomonadota bacterium
CCGCCATCACCCCCGTCGGGGCCGCCTTTGGGAACAAACTTTTCCCGTCGGAAACTCACACATCCATTGCCGCCGTCTCCGGCTTTGACAAAGAACTTTGCTTCATCTATAAACGCCATCGTCGCCGCCAGTATAGGATTTCTGCCGGAGGCTGCTGCGGCACATTACAGTGCTTACGCAGCAGCAGGCACACAGTATGAGGAGACGTTACGAGTGAACACTGCTTACTGCTGACAATCGCCATGAGCAGCAGCGTCACGATGCTGCTTCGTTACAACTCATTACGCCGCTATTTCTACCTTTGCTTCAACCGGGTAGATGCTGACCCTTTTTCTGTTGCGACCGAACTCTTCGTATTTCACAACGCCGTCAATCTTGGCAAAGAGGGTATAATCACGACCCAAGCCAACATTTTTACCAGGGTGGATCACGGTGCCGACCTGACGAACCAGGATATTACCGGCCCGGACAATCTGCCCGCCGAATCTCTTCACCCCTCGCCGTTGCGAGTTACTGTCACGACCGTTCTTTGAGCTACCGCCCGCTTTCTTATGTGCCACAATAACACCTCGTGTGTTTCAATTCTGATGGTGGTCTACACACGCATCAGTGGTTTTTTCATCTATCAAGACCGTTCCCAACCTGTTTAGGCGGAAATTTCCTTGATCTCAAGGGAGGTAAAAGGCTGACGATGGCCGGTTTTCACACGATACGCCTTACGACGTCTCTTTTTGAAAACCAGAACTTTCTTGGCCTTGTCCTGTTCAACAATACAGGCCATGACTTTAGCACCGCTGAGAACGGGCTGACCAACCTTGACCTCTTCTCCATCGGCAATGAGGAGAACATCGGACAACTCAATGGTATCACCAATATTGCCGGCAAGTTTTTCAACCCGGACACGCTCGCCAGGTGCAACCTGATACTGTTTACCGCCGGTACGAATGATTGCGTACATAATTCCTCCAACAACTGAACTCTTCAAGAGATAAACGGCTGTTGCCAGCCGACTCGGTGAACAATACTTCTTTTAACCCCGCAACAGATGGTCTCTGAGACAACAAAAAACCAGCGGACAAGACCGAAGTGACAACCAAATCTTGCCTGGTGCGTGAAACCGATCTTAATACCATACAGGGCTACATTGTCAAGCAAGAATATCCCATATCCCGGCAAAAACCGTCTCAGGTCCACTCTTTTTTAAACCCTCCCAATAAGCGCTTATTCCTTGCCCCAGAGAATCTCATATTTTTCCATGTGAATATCCCGAACCGGCTCAATAACAATTTGCTTGCCCGTTGAGCCCTGAAGATAATCAATGGTTGCCGCTTCTTCCTTGAGCATCATGGCCGCCACTTTCGGATGCACCTTCAGGCTGACTGTATCGCTCGCCGCCTTTCTGGCCTCACGCTCAAGCTTACGAAAAATCTCATAGCAGATGGTCCGACCCGATTTCAACATGCCATCCCCATGACAGTAAAGGCAGGGCTCACACATCATATGCCGCAGATCCTCGCGGTTGCGTTTCCGGGTCATCTGCACCAGGCCGAATTCGGAAACCCGGAGGATATTGATCCGGCTCTTGTCCTTTTTTGCCGCCTCCTTAAAAGCGGAAAAAACTTCCTCACGGTGGACCTCCTCTTCCATGTCAATGAAGTCCACAATGATGATCCCGCCGATATTACGCAATCTCAGTTGATAAGCGATTTCCTTCACCGCCTCCATATTGGTCTTGAAGATGGTTTCCTCAAGGCCGCTTTTCCCGACATAGCGCCCGGTGTTCACGTCGATAACCGTCAGGGCCTCGGTGGTTTCGATGATGATGTAGCCGCCACAGCGAAGCCAGATCTTTTTATCCAGAGCCCGATTGACATCCATTTCAACGCCATGGGCATCAAACAAGGGAATCTGGCTGTCCGAAAGCTGCACTCGACCATGCAACCGCGGGGCAAAAGTCTCCACAAAATGCTGCACCCGGTTGAATGTTTTCTGGTCATCGACCACAACCTGCTCCACTTCCGGAGAAAAGATATCGCGCACCACCCGGAGAGTAATATCGAGATCCTCATACACCAAACTCGGGACAGGAGCCTTGACTGCAATATCCTGAATTTCCTCCCAGGTATGCATAAGAAACTCCATGTCCGCTTCAAGATCCTCGTTGGTGGCGTTTTCCGCCACGGTCCGCACGATAAAACCGGTGCCGGCCGGGCGCAGGGTTTCTATATCCTGCCGAAGCTGCTTGCGGACTACTTCGTCTTCTATCTTGCGCGAAATCCCGATATGATCGGTCATGGGCATAAAGACCAGATTCCGGCAAGGCAGGGTAATATTACAGGTCAATCGTGCGCCCTTAGTCCCGAGAGGCTCCTTGCAGATCTGAACCAGGATATCCTGCCCTTCTGTGAGCAGATCGCCGATATTCAGGCCCGGAGTGCGCCGACACAGGGAATCCGGGGTTTCGTTGCCGCAACAGCCGCCGCTGCAATCCTCAGACCGGTCGCTTTTTGCCAGACGCTTTTCAAAATCGTCGGTAGTGATATGGACATCATCCACATAGAGAAACCCGGTTCGCTCAAGCCCGATATCCACAAAAGCAGCCTGCATGCCGGAAAGAACCCGGACAACCCGTCCCCGGTAAATGTTACCGACCAGCCCCTTTTCTCGAGGCTGCTCCAGATAAAACTCCACCAGATTACCGTGTTCCACCAAAGCAATCCGGATCTCATAGGGTGTAGCATTGATCAGCAGTTCGGTTGACATGACTCTCACCAGACAAATAAATTAAAAAAATAAAAAAACAACGCACAGGCGGGAAGTGCAGGGATTTTGGCTTTTTCCAGCCGTTATCTTGCGCTTCCACGCCCTGGCGTCACCTTCTTTTAGTCATTGCAAAACCAACAACTTTTCACTCTTCATTTTTCACTCGCAAGGTACGGCTCACTTGCCACCTTCAAAACCCTGCCCAAGCGAATCTCTTCTTCGGGCAAAGCGAAAAGCTTGGCCGCCACCTCAAGGGGTTTGCCGCCCGGTTGCCCGGGTGCGCTGAATAAGGAAATTTCCAGCAACCCCTCGGGGGTCAGCCGCAGGCCTTGCAACAGCGGCCGTAAATCCAGATGTCTTTCCTGCCCCTTGCGCATAACCACCACCGGCAAACTTTCCTGGGCCATCACCCGATCAATATCCTGCTGAGCCGGGAGCTGCGGCAGGCGGATATGGTAGGAGGTGACCACCGTGCCCGCGTGTTCCTTGCCTGCCAGGACTGCACGGCTCACGGAAAGCCCCTCCGGAAGCTGTTTATTCATCGCCGCGACAAACACACCAAGGTCGGAGAGCGGCTCCCAGAGATCGATCAGGACAAACTCGGCCAGGCTTTCTGTACCCAACGGCAAGGCCGGACTGAATGAAACCTTGGGGGTCGGATTGAACCCTTGCGAAAAATTAAGCGGCAACTTGGCCCGACTGAAGGCCCGGAAAAAGACCTGAATCAGCTCAAGATGACTGAGCAGCCTGGCGTTTCCCAACCGCGAATAGATAAGTTTATAGACAAAATGCTGACGGATAACCTGTTTCGCGGAAGAAACATCCGACTGAACCGCTTCATTGCCGGAGATCTCCGATCCGGCCTCTTCGTTTTTACAACGATGGACAACAGGCTTGAGGATTTTCAGATCGCAAACCCCGCATTGCTGACAGCCGTGCACCCGGCAGTCCGGGGTATATTCTTCCCGCAGCGCCTTGTCGTATTCCTCGGCAAAAAAATCATCCCGGACACCAACACCAAGGTGCTGCCAGGGCAAGGGTTCATCCACTTCCCTCCGGCGCAAATAGCTTTCCAGCTCCAGGCCGCACGCTTCAGCCGCATCCTGCCAGCGGCTCAGATCGAAATGCTCGGACCAGGCATCAAGACGCGCCCCTCTCTGCCAGGCTTCTTCAAGCAACCGACCAAGACGTCGATCGCCACGGGAAAAGACGCCTTCCAGAAAACTCATCCGCGGATCATTCCGCTTCAGGGTACAATTTTTACCATACAACCGTTTTTTAATCGCATCCATACGCGCATACCCTTCGGCCATGGAAAGCTGCGGCTCACGCTCAAACACGGTATGGGGCTTGGGAACAAAGGTGGCGGCGCTCACGTTTACCCGGCAGTTGCCTCCCCGCCCGGCCTTCAATACCTTCTGGGCCAGAGCAGGAATCGCAGCCACATCTTCCTCGGTTTCGGTGGGCAACCCGAACATGAAGTACAGCTTGATCAATTTCCAGCCCAACCCATAAGCCGCCTCTGCGGTGGCCATCAGATCTTCCTCGGTAATTCCCTTGTTGATCACCCGGCGCAATCGGTCGCTGCCGGCCTCGGGGGCCAGGGTAAAGCCGGTCTTGCGCACCCGCTTGATCTGCTCCATGATCGCCGGGGTGAGGGTGCCGACCCGTAACGACGGCAGGGACACGGAAACATGTTCTTTGGCAAATCGGTTCATCAAGCGAACCAGAAGGTCGCTCAGACAGGAATAATCGCCGGTGGAAAGCGACAGCAGGGCCAGCTCCTCAAAGCCGCCTTCGGCAATGCCTTTTTCGGCCATGGCAAAGACAGTATCCGGAGTCCGTTCCCGCACCGGCCGATAGATCATACCTGCCTGACAGAAGCGACAGCCCCGGGTGCAGCCCCGGGCAATCTCAAGGCCAAGCCGGTCATGAACAATACGGGTAAGCGGCACCAGAGGCGGCTGCTCAATAGTGGCGCCTTCCAGGTCTGCAAGGATTCTGCGCCGGACCAGTCCTGTACCGGAAAGCACCTGCATCCCGGAAAAATTGCCACCCACATCATAACGCGGCTCAAAAAGAGAAGGAACATACACACCCTCAATCCGGCTGAGCCGCTCCAGAACCGCCTGCCGTGCTTCTCCATTTTCCTTGGCGAGACGAACTGTATCGGCAATCTCCAGAATAGCCTCCTCCCCGTCTCCGAGAAGAATGGCGTCAAAAAAATCAGCCACCGGTTCAGGATGAACCGCGCAGGGCCCGCCTCCGAGCACCAAAGGATGCGCATCGGTGCGGTCCTTACTGCGAAAAGGAATCCCTGCCAGATCAAGCATGGTGAGGATATTGGTGTAGCAGAGCTCATAGGGCAGAGTGATGCCGAGGATATCAAAATCAGACACCGGCTGCTGCGACTCAAGAGAAAAGAGAGGCAACTTCCTGGCACGCAGCAACTCCTCCAGGTCGCGATCAGGAGTATACACCCTTTCGGCCAAGAGATCTTCCCGTCCATTAACAATATGATACAAAATCTGCAAACCCTGATGGGACATGCCGATTTCGTAGATGTCCGGGAAGGCGAGAACCATACGGAGGGAAACAGCGTTCCAGTCCTTCTTTACGACATGCAGCTCATTGCCGCCATACCTGCTGGGTTGCCTTACCTGCGGCAGCAGGGCATCAATCTCGTTATTCATCTGAAAATTCCTATACAAAACCGAGTCGTTATGCTCGGTTGGTCGTTATAGTGTCGGCCTGAACGAAGCAGAAGATATTACTCGTTACTCAACAGGCACCAGTTTGAAGCCGGAAGGCAGTTCCACCCTGAAATCCTCCGCGTTGAAGCTGACATCCAACAGCCAGTCCCCCAGGGTGAGTTCCATGAGCGCGCCGTTATGGTTGACGTGAATGCTGATCAATCCCGGCAAACGACAATTGTCCGGTACGCCTTCAGGGGCTTGCCCATAATCATCGTACCGGACATCGACCAGGATTTGACCATCGGAGTCTGCCACCAAATGCCGGCGGAGCACCTGTTGATCCGGATCAAAGAGCACGTGCCGCCGAAGCGGTTCCACTTCTGAAACCTCAGTGACGTAGGCAAGCTCCAACCAGACTCCATGCCCTTCCGGATCCTCGGCCACGGAAAAAATCCGCAGCCGCTCAGGCGCCAATCTGCCTGAAAGCCAGTAAAACCCATGACGCGGGTCAAATCCCTGCGGGGCATATTTTTTAAAAGCGGCAGCCGTAACCAGCCCCTCATACCCCTTGCCTTCCGGAACTGCGATATACCGAAAAAATGTCCCGTCCGTAACCAGGAACATCAAGGGCTGCCCAAGAGGATTCAGCCCGGTAAATTTTAAAAAAGAGGGGGCCTTGGCTTGAACAAAGCCGGAAATCGTCCCACTGTGCATTAGTGATTTCAGCGAAAGCCGCACCTGGGCATCCAGACAGCAAGAACAATCCAGTTGCCGTGCCATGGTCTCATGGAACAAGGCAACGACTTCCTGCTGGTGCAATTCAGCAAGCGGCCGGGTTACCGGAAGAGTTGCGCAACCGCTGCCCAACAACAGAAAAACAACAAGCCCTCCCAACAGGGCCCGAAGACAACTGCGGTTCATTTGGCGCCGCCGGTATGACCATCCTTTGGTGACAAACCCTCGAGTTTGCGACGGACCCCTTCTTTCTTCTCTTTTTCATCGTATTGTTCGATCGATTTCATATAGGCGTTGCGGGCCTTCTCGATGTCATTGTTCTGCACATACGCATCTCCAAGATGCTCGTAAATTGTCGGATCATCCGGGGACAGCGCCACAGCCAGTTCCAGCTCGCGGACCGCAGCCGGAAAATCCCCCAACCGATAATAAACCCATCCCAGGCTGTCCCGGACAAAACCATCCTTTGGCAGCAGTGCGACAGCCTGCTCTATATACACCTTGGCCTCTTGCAGATTCCGCCCTTCATCGGCCCAGGTATAGCCAACATAGTTCAAAGCGCGTGCATGTTTCGGCTCCCGCTTCAGGACCTCTTCCATCTGGAGCATGGACCCGGCCACATCGTCCATTTTGTGGAGCACCAGAGCATATTCGTAATGCACCTCGACATTGTCCGGAAAATCGGCAAAGGCCTGGGTGAACACCCCGTGGGCCTTATCGTTTTTATCCTGACCGGCATAGAGCATTGCCAGTCCCACATAA
>JAHJTI010000318.1 GCA_018829945.1 Pseudomonadota bacterium
AGGGTCGGCCTTGATCTGGAGAGACTCAAAAATGACATGAACGACCCGGAGATCGACCGGATCATCGCCCAGGATATTGCCGACGCGAAAACCCTCAACGTCACGAAAACACCTGGTTTTTTTGTTAACGGCAAGCCGTTGGTAACCTTTGGCGATGTGCAACTGCAGCAGTTGCTCGAAGCGGAAGTTACAGCGCAATACCCGAGATAATCCTTCGGGAGAGAAAAATATCGGCTCCCCGGCGGAAGTTTTTTCCTGACGCCGGGGAGCCATTCCCCGTTAAAAACCGCTGATAAACCACGCCATAGTGCGTACTTGTCTGGAGACCCCTTTTTATGAAAAGATTATTTTCCCTTGTCGCGATACTGTGCCTCACCTTCCTGCTTGTCGCGTGCGGGCCGCGAAAAGATGTGGCCCAAGTCGGCAAGCCGGCCCCGCAATTCACTCTGGTGGATACCAAAGGCAAGACCTGGAACCTTGCCGAACTCAAGGGGAAAGTGGTGTTTCTCAATTTCTGGGCCACCTGGTGTCCGCCCTGCCGGGAAGAGATGCCTTCCATGCAGACAGTTCACACCCTGATGGCAAACGACAGCTTCGTCATGCTGGCCGTACTCAATAACGACACTCCTGCCCTTGCCGATGCCATGGCCGCAAAAATCGGCACCACCTTTCCCATTCTCATTGACCCGAACAGCACGGTGGCCCAGGCTTACGGCCTCACCGGAGTGCCGGAAACCTACATCATCGACAAACAGGGGGTGGTTCGTGAAAAATTCCTCGGCTCGGTCAAGTGGAACTCCACCCAATCCGTGCAAATGCTGCGGAAATACGTTGCTCAGTAGCAAACCCACGGAGTATCTCCAGGGTTCAGTGATCCTCTGTCCGAACCAGCGGATCACCGAACCCTCCCTCTCGGCAACATCAATCCCATAGATATCCTGCGACAACAACAGCTCCGTCACCGCAATATTTCCAGCGCCTTTCATCTTTCTACCGGCTCATTTCATTTCTCCCGACAGCGCAAGATACCGCTTGACATCAACATATAAATGTATATTTATATAGTCATGGGGCCACGACCACCACCGTTTGCCATGTGAACCACTGCGCAGGCCGGATGATTTCCCCCCGCCATTGCAGACGCGACGTTGTGGTGACGAATGCAAGCACAAGAGGATTACCGCCATTTCATGAGCACGCCCGAACACCAAACAAACCTTCAGACCCTTGCCTTTCTCGCCAAGTGTTTGGCCGATGAAAACCGCATTCGCATTCTTTTCTCTGTCAGTGACGGGAAAAAATCGGTTTCCAAAATCGTTGAGGAACTCGGGTTGTCTCAGCCCCTTGTTTCTCACCATCTCAAGGAACTGAAAAGGACCCTGCTGGTGCATGTCGAACGAAGCGGCCCCTTCGTCTATTACGAAATAGCCGATGCACGGATCCTCCGGATATTAGAGGAGCTGAATGTTCTGGGCAGGGATTTAATTGACAAAAGAACAACTTTTTAACTTGGGAGACAACTTGCTCACATGGATGAAATTCAAAAGATAATAGAAAAGATGGACCCGGAAGAAGCGTTGTCCGCGATGGCTCAGGTTGCAAGCGGGCTTTTCCCCCAGGTAAGCGAAGAGGCCCGCCTTGGCTTTGTCGTGGGTCTTGTCGGGGAGGCCGGGGCCGACAAAGTGGCCAGTCTCGTTCAGCTCTGACTGGCCGAGTGCATGGGCGAAGGTGTCGACCCAACCAAAATGTGTCAAAGCCTGATGGACAAGGTGACTCAGTCCAAACAGCTGCGCTCTGTTACCGACCCTGACTTGCTGGTCCTTTTTGAGGACTGGCTCGACGAACTTGAAGGCGAAGTGATGGCATATCAGGAACAGCATCCCGAAAGCGATGCAGCCGAACTTTCCGATCATCTTGGCCTCTCACGCAGCGGCGCCGCTTTTCTGGTCGCAAAGTTACGGCGGGAAAACGAAACCTAACCCAAAAAGAGGAGCGCCATGCGTATACGTTTTTTCCTTAACGAGCCCAACGGCAATACTTGAATCCATTTCCTGGAAATGATGCCCAGGTTGGGCGCCAAATACGACATCACCATTGAAATAATTTCAAAACCCAGGGCCGAATACCAGATGGATGCGTATTTCGAACTGGACCTGCCCGTGGCTCCGGCCATCATGGTGGAAGAGGAGATTCTCGTTGAGGGGAAAAGCGTGGACGAGCATACGGTTGAGGCGGCCATCTGCCGCCATCTTGGCCTGCCCAAGCAATAAACCCGTATCGTCGCCGGCATCGCTTCCGGCTCTTCAGTGTGGTTAAGGGATACACGAGATTTCAGAAACAGATGGGAGAAAACAGCATGCTTAAAAAAGTTCTGGTCCTCGGTGGCTCCTTTGGCGGCTTGACTGCGGCGTTTGAAGTTAAACGGCGGCTCGGTGAACACATCGACGTAACGGTCATCAGCAAGGACGACCGCTTTGTTTTTCTGCCGTCCCTGCCCTGGCTGGTCACCGGCCACCGGCAGGCGGCGGCGCTCACCTTGCCGCTAAGTGATATTCTGACCTCGCGCAAGATCCATTTTGTCCACGGCACAGCCTGCGGCATCGACCCGGTGCGGATGCAAGTGACAACGGAAACCGAAACGCACAACTACGATTATCTGGTCATCGCCACCGGGCCGCATCTGGCCTGTGAGGAAATTCCCGGCCTCGGTCCGAAACAGGGTCACACCCATTGCATTTTCACTCTGGAGTATGCACAACGGAGCCGCGAGGCGTGGCAGAAGCTGCTGGCAAACCCAGGGCCGATAGTACTGGGCTCCACCCAAATGGCAAGCTGCTTCGGACCTTACTATGAACTGGCCTTTGAACTCGACCAAGAACTGCGCCGCCGCCGCATGCGCCACAAAGTGCCCATCACCTATCTCACCTCCGAAAGCTGCCTTGGCCACATGGGCATCGGCGGTCTCGGCGCTTCCCGGCGCTTCATTGAGGACGAATTCGCCAAGCGCGACATCAACGCGGTGGTCAGCCACGCCGTGACCGAAGTCGAGCCGGAGAGCATTCATCTGGATAACGGCAGCAGGCTGCCCTTCAAACTGGCCATGCTGGCGCCACCCTTCAAGGGGGTGGCCGGGGTGGCTCACCTGGGCAATCCTCGCGGCTTTATTCCCGTTGACAGTCATTATCGCCACCAGCAATATGCCAATATCTACGCCGTGGGGGTCGCCGTGGCCATGGCCCCGCGTGAGCCGACGCCGGTACCGACCGGCGTACCCAAAACAGGACACATGACCGTGCGGATGGCAAAGACGGCAGCGTTCAATATCGCGGCCGACTGTAACAATACCGCCCCGCTTGCAATCGAGGATCTCAACGTCCTCTGTCTGATGGGCATGGGAAAAACAGGGGCGCTGATGTTTGCCGACCCGATCCTGCCGCCCCGGCAGAGATCATTGCTTAAGCAAGGGCGCTGGGTGCCATGGGCCAAAGCAGGCCTGGAACGCTATTTCCTCTGGAAGATGCGGCACGGACTGAGCCGGTTGCCGTAAACAACAAAGCGCGACAGTGTCGGCACAATCGAAAAATTTTTCTCTCAGGCATGAGGAGACAACAACCATGCACGATCCAACCATTGTGATCGAAACCCATAAGAAAATGCAATCGTGGCTCAACCTGGGATTTATCGCCTTACTCATCGGCGGATGGCTGTACTATCCCCTGGGATACTTCTTGCTGGTCTGCATGGTTGGCGCAATGGGAATCGGCATTATCAAGGGCAGATACTGGTGTGACTGGATGTGTCCGCGGGGGAGCTTTCTGGATAAACTCCTGAAGCGGTTCAGCCTACACAGAAAAGTCCCTCCTTTTTTTCGCCACCCGGCTTTTCGTGTTGGGTGGCTCATTGTACTGATGACCATGCTGACGATCCAGCTCCCCCCTGTCTGGGGTGACTTTTACAAGATGGGCAAGCCCTTTGTCATGATCCTCACCGTAACCACCGTGGTAGGATTACTATTCGGTGTTATCTATCACGAACGCGCCTGGTGCATGTTTTGTCCCATGGGGACCATGGCCAACTGGCTGGGCCGTGGTAAGATGATCCTCAAGATAGATGAAGCCTGCATCAGCTGCGGGATATGCGAAACGGTGTGCCGGATGCAGATCAACCCCGGTTCATACCGGGAGAGCGGCCTGGTAACCCACGGCGACTGCCTGAAATGTTCTTACTGTGTGGAGAGCTGTCCGGAGAAAGCCCTCGGCTTCAACGGGGAGACGAAAGCACGGACAGCATAAAATGGATGCACACCTGAAATCAGGGAGGCGATTATGATCAAGATGGTCCTGTTCCACAGCGGCAACCCGGCTTGAGGGACCTGCCAAAAGGCCACGGGCGTGGCCAAGGCAATGCAGGAGCGGTTCGGGGACAAGTTTTCCCTGGAAATCCACACCATCCATTCCCCGGAAGCGGCAGCCTATACCCTGAAGGGCGCGACCAACGTCTTTGTCAATCAGGAGTGGGTTGCTCTGGATGTGGCGACATCCACGGAAAAAATGGAGGAGTACCTGAGCCGCTTGCAAAAATAGAAACCCACCCTTCGACCCGCTCCTCCTGGGGCACGAATTGTGTGGGCAATCAGCTCAAAACTCCTCGATCCGCTTTCTGAACCAGCGGATCACCGACTCCTTTTTCTCTGTGATATCGATCTCATAGATATCCTGAGGGAACAGCAATTCAGCCACCCCGGAGTCGAAAATGCGCTTCACCTCGTATTCGTCGTGGGACACCTCCCGCTCATACATGTAATTGAGGTACGAGCGGTTGGTGTGGACGATGAACTCAACGCGCATTCCGCCCATGCGGGCGAAGAACTTGAACATCTGGGTCTTGGCGGAGCTGCCGATGCTGCCGCTCTGATGCGGGCCGCCGGAAAGGGTGTCGGTCACTTCCTCCAGGGTCATCAAAGATCCTGCCCGGGTGGCGCTCTGGGTCAGGTGGCGTTGAAAACTCTTGACCTCGGCCACCGAATCCACCACCCCCATGAGGCCCAATTCGTCATCCACCGCCACGGCCGGATTTTCCTCGCCCTTGCGCAGGAGCTTCAGCACCTTGGCCTCGGACTGTTTCTTGCGGATGGAAACATAGATCGGCACCTCGGCCCCGTTGGCCTGGAAACGTCTCCGCTTGATCAGGGTGAGCTTCTGGTTTGCCTTGCTTTTTATACCCCGGGCCTGCTCCCGACTGATGATGGAAACCTTGGTGCAGGCAAAGGTCTCCAGATCATGGTCGCTTAAGAGATAGACAATCTCCAGCTCGCCGATCCTGTTTTTCTTGCTCCAGACATGTTCATTCAGGAAGCCGAGAAACTGGCCGAACTTTCCCTCCACCTCGGTTTCCCGCTCGCGCTGATCGATGGAAGCGGCAAGGTTCATCAGGATCAGCTTGCGCTTGGCCTCGAACCGCGCCTTTTTGTGGTAACGGTCGTCAAAGAGGATGAGCATCAGATCCACCGGGGACTTGCAGGAGTCGATCTCGTTGGTCATCTCGATGTAGGAGGCGTAATTGGCCAGCACCTTACCCTTAAGATAGTTGATCACCCCGTCCGCGGTCCGGGAATAGGTGTTGACCCGCAGGATCACCTCCCGGGCGTTGCCCTCGATGCCGAACATATTGCCCAGCAGCCGATAGGCCCGCTCGTTGACCATCTTCCGCTGGGCCGGATCAGCAATGATCGCCTGTATTCCGCGAAATGAGCGAACATCGAGAAACTCGAAGATCTGATTGCGCAGAATCCGGTAGCGGGTAGCCATTCCGGCCTCCTCCAGCCCTCGGGCAAAAAGCCGCGCTTCCGGGGAAAACTGCTCCAGAACCGGCGGCCTGTCTCCGGTGGCAAATGGGCCGGTGCGGTCCATCAGCGAAAAAATATTCTCTTGCACCATGATGCGTTCTCTCCTCTTTCGCAAAGCCGGATTTTCCCGGCCCTGGCAACCAGGTTTCTGTCGGGCTGTCCAGCATTCAGTATACGGGCAAGAGCCACACGGAGCAACAACGATACCGTGCCTGCCGATTTTTGTTTGACCCGGCCGGGCAATGGGTCTACCTTGGACAGATACGCCTCATGCTCCTAAAACCTTCCCGCGACGAGAGAATAAAAACGATGAATCACGCTGTTCTGGCAGAAAAATTCGAGTTGATCCGGGAACACGAGCTGCAGTTCGCCTTTCGGGTGGCCAACGGGATGATCAACAAACCCCCGGTTTCCGTCTGGCTGATCCTGCTGCCCTTTCTGCTCGTCTATTACATGTATCAGATTCAACGATATAAATCCGATGTCCCCGCCTTTGCCCATGGCTTTATGCGGACCAAACAGGCCGCGTTGGACCTGGCCCTGGCAACGCTTCGCAGCGACCGGCCGCCGCCTGCGGCGGATACCGACACGGATAGTAAAGACGAGGCCACACCCACGGTGGCAGCGGTCAAGGCCGCTCAGCAGGCGGAAGTGGCGCTGCTGGACGAACATTATCTCCTGCTGCTCGCGGCCGACGGGGCCGATTACGCAAGCCTGCTCACAAGCGTCTATCCGACCAAGGCTGATTATCTGGCTTTTCTGGAACGGCTGCAGGCAATGGAAGG